>NZ_CP028940.1:318144-351776 GCF_013307205.1 Polynucleobacter arcticus
AAGAAACCGTATCGCCAGCCAGCGGTGTTGTACTCAGATTGACAGTTGCAGTCGTATTACCGTCATAGACCTTATTAATACCAGTAGCGCTTACCAATAATGGTGCTGGGGTAATGGTGGCGGTTGTATTACCTGTTGGTGCATACAGCGCTAGATTAGTACTAGTTCCACCAAGACTGTAGCCTGTGTAGGCTACCGCTTTATTAACACCAGCATTTTCATTATTAAAAGTTGCTGTACCAGGGACTAAGGTTACCGCACTAGTATTAGTTGGCGTACCTACAAAGCTGAGTGTGGCAGCTGTAGACTGATCATAGACCTTATCATTCCCCTGCAAGTACACCCACGCTTTTATATCAGTTGATGTGGCGGTTATTTTCAGTAGATAAGCTGCCACTTCAGCATTGGTAGTTGTGTAATTAACAGGATTAAAACGAATGAGCGTGCTGGGAGCAGTGACAGCTGTACCAATTGTCAGGGTACCAGCCCCAGTCCCATTGTTTCCCGAGATGAAGGACGCAGATCCTGTCGTAGTTACAGTGCCAACGCTAATATTATTTCCTGCAGTCATATTCACTTGATTACCAGCTGATGCGCTAGAAGTAAATGTTGCTGCTGGGGCAATGATATTGTTGACCGCGGTAATGTTTATTTGATTGCCCGCACCGCTAGTGGTTAGAGTGCCTGCAGGAGCTGAAGTTATCACTACATCATGACCAGCAATCAGATTTAGTCTTGCACCAGCGGTACTTCCGGTAATAGCGGCATTGATATTAATATCATGGCCTGCATCTAAGGTAAGGGCTTGTGATGTTGACCAGGTGATCGGGCTATTAACTGTGATGTCATTCGTGGCATCAATCGTTCTATCACTGCTTGCTAGACTTGTCGTGACTTGTGCGGGGGTTTCATCACCACCGCTATCGGCGATAGTCCAATTTACCGGATCCAACAACCACATCCCAGTTCTACCTCGAGGTGCTAGGGTGTTGACGTATGCAGTATCTGTGAGGATAAGATGCTTACCGGAGGTTTCAATAAAACCACCATCACCTGACAGTACTCCGCCGCGAGCTGTTAAGGTGCCAGCAACAACCGTTGTATTGTCTGACCATAATGCTATCCTGCCGCCACTACCTGTCTGGAGTGCGTCAGCATTAATTACGCTTGCGCTATTCATATTGGTGAAGAGTGAGTTCGGTTGAGGGCCGGCACCAATAAAATTGCCCCCCACTAGCGCTTGGCCACCACCAGCATCACCACTGACATTGATGTTGGCATTAGTCAGATTGACTGTACCCCCTAATAATTGCACTGAACCACCAGTTTGACCAGCCCTTGTTCCAGAGGCATTGAGTTTGCCACTCACGCTCACTACCCCAGCATCAGGCCCGGCACTAAGCACGATGGATCCATTGGCATTATTAATGGATTGCGCTTGGATAAGACCGGTATTGTTAACAGCATTTGAGAGTAGGCTACTAGCTCCCCGCGCTGTCATCAGGACTTGTCCACCATCGGCCATGATGAGATGACCATTGCTGACCAATGCATTGACTGCACCTTGATCAACGCTGACATTGAGCAAGCGGTCTCCGGCAACATCGAGCGTTAGTCCATTGCCCGCTGCTAAAGCAACCGTGCCTAACCGTGCAGTAATCACGCCGGTATTGCTGACATTGGCCCCGAGGAGGGCAATATAGCCACCATCGACATTGGTTGCTAGATTGCCTTGGTTACCGATAGAAGCGGTACTATTGCCAGCAAAGCGATAGTTACCAGCTAAGAAGTTGCTATCGGTCATCCCTAGGGTAGAGGCCACCATGCCGCCCACATTGACCTGGGATCCAGCGCCAAAGAGGATGCCGTTAGGATTGATTAAAAACACGCGGCCATTAGCAGAGAGGTTGCCCATAATGCGAGTACCATCTGATCCCATGATCCGATTAAGGGCGATTGAGCTACTGCTAGGTTGATTAAATCGAACAGATTCGCCAGCACCAATATTAAATCCTTGCCACTGAATAACGGCTTTAGGAGTCGATTGATTAATCGTAGTCGTACTTCCAGCAGAGTTGATAGACGCAGTACCCGAAGTCACCACACCACCGACTGGGGCAGCCTGAGCAAGGCTGGCGCAAAAGAGGGCTAGAGCAAGGGTGAGGCGGGCTGAAGGTTTAACCCTAGATTGAACCATCGTCAGATTAGTAATTGTTTTCATGATCTTTTTCCATATTGAAATAGTCTTGCTCTACTGTTTGATTTTGTTTTAATCAAAAATATTTAACGAGTTGTATCCAAAACTGACCGGTTGCGCTGGTATTGAGAGTCGCTGGCGTATTTCCAATCTTGTGAGCGTAATAGCCCTTAACGGTAAAGTTGTTTAAGTCTGCCCATGTCAAGCCGACCCCTGCACCGTTTAAAGTGACGGTGTTATTACCAGCCTCTAAAGGATTCTTGTTGTAAATCACACTACCCGTGTCATAAAGCGCAATCAGACTCACTCTTCCAGGAATAGGTGCAGACCATGCTGGTAATAGGTAACGTACTTCCAAGTTCACGATGTAACCTTGGTCTCCAAAAGCAGTGCCGGCAGGATAAGCTCTAACACCATACATTCCACCAAGTTCCATCTTCTCCCAGATATTTAAATTCTTGGATGCAATCTGCCCATTAACTGCACCGTAGAGTGAAAATGGCGTATCCATAACGTTCTGCAATCTCATGCCGTTAAAGGCAAGTTTGTTATACGCACCGTTAGTCTTGGGACCTTGACTACGACTATCAATAGCACGTGCAGCAGCAGTTTGTATATTTAGATTTCCAAAGGACCAGACAGCACCGTAGCTAGTAAGGCCACCACCCCCAAAAGAGTCGCGATGGTCTCCGTATATTCCGGGCATCAATACATTGGCATGTTTATCGGTAGTTTTGGGGTAGACAATGTCATCAGCACTATCAAAGTTCTCTTGATAGGCCCGAGAATCCAATCCCAATTGAGCATATAGATTGGTTGCACGCGAACGAATCAGTGGGTAGCTACCATAAACGCTGGCAATCTTAGCGCTGCCATGTATTCCTAAATCTGAGTATTGCTTACCTAAGGCATAGTTGATCTGTGTATAAGCAACTCCTACTGTGCCCCGTCCTGCTTGGATTTGATATGAAGCACGACCATAAGTCATCCCAGGGCCAGAGCTTAAGACGCGAAGACTGGCTACATCTCCAAGTCCAGCTAAGTTATTGATATTTACTGTGGCACCTAGGCGAAAGGCACCAGTGGCTGGTAGGCCAGCATTATCGCCTTCGATACTTCCTGAAACGAGTGGTCCCGGTGTTAAGTCCACATTTAAATCCGAGGTTCCTGGTGTCGAGCCTGGTACTAGCGTTGAATTAACAATTACACCAGGCACATCGGAAAGCAAGAGCAGTCTTGTTTCTAGCGGGCCAGACTCAATCAAATCACCGCTATCCAGACCACTTATTAGATTATTGGCTATTCCATCGGAAAGTCGAGTTTGGTTGTTGATGGTGACATTCCCATATTCACCAACAATGACGGTAATTGTCACGACACCATTCTTAATAGTTTGTGCTGGCAGATAGGCTTGAGCCAGAAAGTAACCGCGCTCGCGATAAAAATCGGCAATTTTTACTGTCATGAAGCGAAGGTCTGTCAGCGTCAAGTCGCTTCCAGGAACAAAGCCTGTGAGGGCAATTAATTCGGATTCTTCATAGACCTTTTCACCCCTGATCTGGATTTCGTTAACGCGAATCGTTTTAGTATCTGCAACTGCACTAGGAGGAGGGGTTGTTGGCCTATCTATTTCAATTTTAGGCGCTTCATTACGTTGAATAGGTGCTGGTGGAATTTGAAATAAAGGTATTGCACTACCCACTGGTGGGGCTGCCAAGGTCGATTGTGCTGCCATCAACAATATGCCGATATGGATGTAATTGATTTTCATGATGCTGCCTTGCTAGTCAGCGCTGCAATTCCTTGGGTCGGTGACTGAGACTCAATATGATTTAAGGCTACTGATAGAAGCTCAATCGCAGATATTGCGATAACTAAGGAAATCAGCAGGATTCTGAAGGTGGATCCAAGGTGGTGTTGGAAGAAGTGACGCATGAGTACTTCCTTTGCATGAAATAGATCTTCACTTTGAAGGAAGTATTGCGAATGGTCTGTGCTACATCGAACATAGAAGACCTAATTTGAACTAGTACCAATACAATTAGCGCCATACGGAAAGCCGTTTATTCATACTTGGAAAGTAGCGCACACCAATAAAAATAATTTATCTCTAGCCGATGACAGAGGAATATATTTTTCTATTTTTTTGGTAGCAACTACAGGCCTCAGCTTTGAGTGCTGAACGATTGATAACTTTCATTTCCCCGCGGTGGTATTCAATCAAGCCTCTTCTGCGAAAATCTGCAGCAGTGGTGGTGATTCCTACGCGACGCACTCCCAACATGAGTGCAATAAACTCATGTGTCATCTGAAAGGTGGGTGAGTGGGCCCGATCTTGACTCATCAGGAGCCATTTGGCTAGGCGCGGGCCTATTTCATGAAAATGTTCACAGGCTGCCGATAGGCCGAGCTGGTTAATGCGGACCGTTAGATAGCTATCCACAATCGCTTCAAATTCTGGGATGTTTTTAATATGAGTTAAAAAATCATTCACACCCATCTTCCACGCGTTTCCCGAGCCTTGTACTAAGGCTCCAAAGGGATTTGTCATGCTACCGAGGATTACCTCGGCACCCAGCATGCCTTCTCTACCAATCATTCCGATTTCAATCGGAGGATGTTTATCAATACTCTGGGTTATTGAAATAAACCCATCAATCGGAAAATACAAATTCTCCACTGGTTTATCAAACACACAAATATTGTCCGATAAGGTGAGGATGACGAGATCGGCTTTGGCTAGGACAAGCTCCTGCGTCTCTTTTGGGAGTGAGTTGATTAGATTATTCTTGCTCATGTACTGTAACCTCGGGGTTAGATATATCACTCTATCTTGATGATAAAGTTTGAATAGTCACAGTAATTACTGTCCCGATATTAGTATCGGCCTGCGGTAGAGCCCCGTCTGTCTGCTAGAGAACTAAACGGCCATTTTTTCTGGAAGAAGACGCTGATATTCCGTTTTCACGACTTGATAGCATTCGCAAGTACGATGCTCAAGTCCTGCGCGATCTAAGATAGTGATATGGCCCCGCGCATATTGAATGAGACCGGCTGCCTGCACCTTCAACGCAGCTTCTGTAACACCTTCTCTGCGAACGCCGAGCATATTAGCGATCAGCTCTTGCGTCATGATGAGTTCATTGCTAGTTAAGCGATCGAGGCTCAAGAGCAGCCAGCGACAAAACTGCTGATCTAAAGTGTGATGGCGATTGCACACAGCAGTTTGAGACATTTGGGTAATTAAGGCTTGGGTGTAGCGTAAAAGTAAATGCATGATGGGGCCTGACTGATTGAATTCAGCCAAAATGAGAGAGGATTTAATGCGGTAACCTTTTCCTGCGCTCTGTACGACCGCTCTACTAGTGGTCGATTCACCACCCATAAAAATCGAGATACCTACTGCGCCTTCATTGCCAACTACGGCTATCTCAGCTGAAGAGCCGTTTTCTAAGGCATAGAGCAGGGAGACGATAGCTGTAGAAGGGAAATAAACATGACTCATTTTTGTGCCTGGCTCATACAACACTTTCCCCAGAGGAAGGTCTACGGGCTCAATATGGGGCAACAATCTTTCCCAATCAGCATTAGGAATTGAATGGAAAAGGTAATTACGGTCTTTTAGAGCTTTAGTTTCCATTGCGCCGTTCAGAGTTCGATGATGGTTTATGTAACTAAATATACATCTTGATACTATTTTAATATGTACGTCACCGAACATAACGCTGATTCAGGCAATAAAAAACCCACCAAATTGAAGGTGGGTCTAGGCTAAACCTGAAAAGCAGGTCTCATTTTTAGCCAAAAGCTGCAATCAATTGGGTATTAGGCCAATTACTTCATCGCTGGAGCAGCCGCTGCAGTTTTTTTGCAGGCCATTTCACTATGTTCATTGGCATGCAAAGTGTGGCCTTGAGCTACAGCAGCATGAAAACCGGCATGTTTAGCATCGCCAGCCTCAGCATGTTTAGCAGCTTCTTTATGAGCCATTGAAGCTGCATCGCAATGTTCAGCAGCCTTCAGATGATCTTGGTGAGCCGATGTGGATGTTTGGTGCTGGTTTTTGTTATCAAGTGTCATGTATTTCTCCTAAGGATATAAGTAGAGGATTCTCTATTCATGCAAGTCAAAAAATGGCTCACAAGTCACTATAAGATTGCCATCCATTAGCATGGGTCTGTTGGCATACATAAACGTAAATAATTATTTCTTACAAATAAATTAACAAGAAAAAAGCCACTTCTAAATGAAGTGGCTTATAAACATCCCGAGTAAGCTGAGATGAAAAGGAGTAATTAGAATTTGTAACCAATACCTATGGTTGCAATAGTTGTACTTGGCTTATAAGTGATACCGGATACATTTGCAGTGTTGTACTTAACTTGTTGACCTTCAATTTTGACATACACATTTTTGTCTAACAAAGCCTGAAGTCCGATACCATAACCAATACCGTTAAGATTGCTTGCGCCTGAGACGCCTAGATCATTAAAGGTGCCTTGCATGCGGTTATAACCAAGCAATGCGTACAGCATAGTGCTCGTACCAAGTACGTAGCCCGGCTTAAAGTTAATACTCCAATGTTTTTTACCAACTAGGTTAGCGGTGCCTGATGTACCACCTTTAGTATCTGCTAAGTCATAGGTTCCAGCAAGGCCCAAGGCAATTTCTTTGCTAACGCCAAATGCATATCCAGCTTCAACAGTAGGCACTACTGATTGCTGACCCATATTAGCTGATCGAGTGCCTGATAAATCAGTGCTTCCACCAACTGAGCTCACAGAAACGCCAACTGAGGGGCCTTCAAACGGATTGGCCTGAGCCATTGCGCCTGTGGCTGCAACTGAAAAAAGTGCGGCTGCTAATAATTTCTTGTTCATTTTTTATTTCCTAATATAAGAGGTAGTTACCTGGCGAAGAATAGGGGGGGCGGTAGGTTTGGTCTGTCTGTTAACGCACATTAAAAATAAATTTCTTATGTTTGATGCCGAACATTCAAAAAAGTATTTAGAGAATATGGTTTGCATGTACCTAAGGATTTGTTGACGCCTTCAATTAGTCAACCGCTTACACATGAAAGAATCAAATGAGCCTAATTAAAAAAATCTCTGTTTTAGCATTCACCGGTATCTTGATTTCTCTTACTGCCTGCGCAGCAACAGAAACCAAGGAGAGCACTGGGCAATATGTCGATAACAGCGTTCTTACTGCCAAAGTGAAGACTGCTATTTTCAACGAGCCTACATTGAAATCCTCAGAAATTTCTGTTGAAACATTCAAAGGTGAAGTTCAGTTAAGTGGCTTCGTCAGTTCCATTGCTCAAACTAACAAAGCAGTCGAAGTCGCTAAGGGTGTGCCTGGAGTGACTTCTGTAAAAAATGATATGCGTGTGAAGGGCAGCAATAACCCTTTTTACAAGTAATCAGTATTCATTATTTAGCAGTTTCGTAGTCTAACGTTCTACAAGGAGATTTCCATGAATAAAGATCAAGTTAAAGGCCGCATTGAAGAAGTTAAGGGCGCAGTAAAAGAAGTTGCGGGCAATATTGTTGGCAATAAGTCTCTTGAGACTGAGGGCATTGTTCAAAAGAATATTGGAAAAGTACAAGCAGGTCTCGGTGACATTAAGTCTGATGTGAAGAGCAAGCTTTAACAGTCCATTTACATTTCATATAAAAGGATCGATATGAATATTTTCAAAAAACTTGGCTTTGCAATGCTAGTTGTCAGTAGTTTGGCTGCTTGTGTCTCATTATCGGGCGGTCAGAGTATTGTCAAGACGGAAGATGGAGTACTTGTTAGCACCAATAACATGACTCTATACACCTTTGATGGCGATCAGGCTGGTTCTGGAAAATCAACTTGCAATGGAGGTTGTGCAATCAACTGGCCTCCTTTATTGGTTGATGTGAACTCTACTTCCTATGGTAGCTATTCAATCATTAAACGTGATGATGGCAAGCAGCAGTTTGCTTACAAAGGAAAGCCGTTGTATTACTACTCATTAGATAAAAAACCTGGTGAGCGTAATGGCGACAATGCTCTCAATGGAGCTTGGCACATCGTCAGGATGTAAGCTGACTATGATGTAAGGAGCAGCCACCCCGCGTGAACTGACCCCCAAAAGTTGGACAGTTTAGTTAGGTTAGCACGAGGGATTGGGTTCGGTAATTTACCGGGCTTAATCCCTTTAGTTTTTGTTTGATTCGATCATGGTTGTAGTAGTGGATATATTTCTTTAGTTCTGCTTTAAATGATTCGACACTTTCAAACCTCTTCCGATAGAAGAACTCGGTCTTCATAATCCCAAACCAGTTTTCCATAACTGCGTTGTCTAAGCAGTTACCTTTTCTAGACATGCTTTGAGTAATGCCTTGCTGGTGTAGGGCCTGTTGATACAGCCCCATTTGGTATTGCCAGCCCTGGTCTGAGTGCAATACTGGCCTGTCTTCATTCTTGAGTCGTTTGAAGGCGCTCTTTAGCATCTGCATTACTGAGCTAATCTGTGGTCGATCAGCAATCTCATAGGAGATGATCTCTTGGTTATATAGATCCAGGATGGGTGAGAGATAAACTCGCTCGCCCTTGATATTGAACTCAGTCACATCAGTCACCCACTTTTGATTGGGTGCTTTAGCTATAAAGTTGCGCTCTAACAAGTTAGGGGCTGCCTTACCCACAGACCCCTTATAAGACTGATAGCGCTTGGGCCTCACAAGGGACTTCAGTCCTAGTTGGCCCATCAGCTTTTGCACGGTCTTGTGGTTTAGGTATTGCTGTTGATTACGCAGCTCTAAATGTACCCGCCGATAGCCATAGCGACCCCGATGGGCATTAAAGATCTGGGTGATATGCTCTTTAGCCCCCTGATAAGGATCAGCTTTACTACTGGCTGCCCGCCAGTAGTAGTAAACGCTTTTAGCCATCTTGGCGATGAGTAGTAAGTCTGGTAAACGGTAATGCGGCCTTAGCTCAGTAATTACTTGGGCTTGTTCTCTTTTACTGCTTTGCTCTGAGCTAAGGCTTCTAACTTTTTTAGGTAGGCAGCCTGTGCTTCGGCATACCCCAAACGTCTTCGCAACTCTGCCGGCGTGAGCTCCGAGATAGGCTTTTTGAGTAATGCTTTGATATTAAATTGGGACATCGGCGGTTGTCCTCTCTGTCGATTGGCAAGGGCTGTAATACCGCCTTCATTGTAGAGTTTTTGCCATTGCAAAATGGTGGTCATACTACCAATCCCAAAGTGGGCAGCAGCTGGCCTAGCTGATATCTGATACTGTGCCATGTACTCTAGAACCTGTACTTTGAACTGCGGGGAGTGGCGTTGGTAGCTAGGATTAAGACCACTATGGCCACGTGCTTGATAGGCTAAAGCCCATTTGCGGACATCTGAGTGACTAATCTCAAATAAGTGACTTACCCGCTTAAGACCACCTGACTTTAGAAACTCTTTAACTACCTTTAGCTTGAACTGCTTGCTGTACTTGCTCATAAAACAAAACCCCCTTGGTTGGACATAACGTCCAACTTTTGGGGGTCAGTTCATTCGGGTGGCTGTTTTACTATCAAGCCTTCCAACTAGGTCAGTTCTTTCGGTTCTATTACGTGACGCTTAGGCTACTCATATCAATTACAAACCGGTATTTAATATCACCCTTTAGCATACGTTCAAAGGCCACATTAATTTCATTCATTTTGATGATTTCAATGTTGGCAGTAATGTGATGCTTAGCGCAAAAGTAGAGCATTTCTTGGGTCTCTGTGATGCTACCCACTATAGAACCAGCAATACTTCTGCGTCCATAGACTAGAGGCTCCGTATTGAGCTCAGCTGTAGGGCCAATCGAACCTACGATACACATCGTCCCATCGAGCTTCAATAAGCGTAGGTATGGGTTAAAGTCGTGCGGTACAGGAATGGTATTGAGTAAAAAATCAAATTGATTCAGCATTCTGTTCATCGCTATTTTGTCGGTCGATATGAGTGCTTCATCCGCCCCTAGCTTAATGGCATCCAAAGCCTTTGTTTTGGATGTAGTGATCATGATGGTTTTTGCGCCCATGGCATGGGAGAGTTTTATTCCCAAGTGCCCCAGCCCTCCCAGGCCAATAATGCCTACAGTCATACCCGGTTTGACCCCCCAATGCATTAATGGGGAATAGGTCGTGATACCAGCGCATAGAAGTGGAGCAGCACCAGCGGGATCCAATCCGGTTGGGACTGATAAGACAAAATGCTGGTCAAGCACAATGTTTTTTGCATAGCCACCATAAGCAAAGCCTCCAGGATCCTTTGTGGGGCTATTGAAGATTGTCGTAAAACCTTTTAGACAATATTGCTCAAGATGGGCTTTACAAGAGGGGCATTGATGGCATGATCCAGCCATGTAGCCCGCGCCTACCCTTTGACCGATTTTGAGGTGTTTCACTGCCGATCCTAGGGCTGCTACTTTGCCAATAATCTCATGGCCGGGGACGACGGGATAGTGCGTACTACCCCACTCATTTTTTGCATAATGAATATCTGTGTGGCAAACCCCGCAGAATTCGATATCAATTTTGACGTCATTAACACCTAGATCTCTTCTATCGATCTTGAAGGGCGCCAGTAATGATGTTGCGGATTGAGCAGCGTAACTAGAGGTAGTAGACATCTTTTTTCATTCAATGGGGTCAAATTTCTTGGGACGGTGTTTTGCAACACCACACTCGAAATAATGAATCAGCGTCAATTGATCGTCTGTACGAGGGCGAACTATGGGTCAGAACACTCAGCCCAGTAACTAGGCTTTATTTCGAAGCCGTATGTTTGGTAACGAACAGATCGATTGATGACCTTGTCTTACTCTGAGTATTCACTAACTGTATTTGATGACGAAGGGTGGTTAAAAATGGGTTCTTCAGAGGATTTGTATTCAGAGCATGCTGTTCAGTTGCTAGATATCGTCTATGACTTACATGGCGGCGATAAACGCTACCCATATGAAAATATCCCGTTTTCTCATGGCGAGGATGGTGGCATCACCTTAAGCCCGAATCTAATGGCTGAATTGAGCAAAAACGAGAATCAGCACCTGATGGGCTGGGCACACGAGAATATTAAAAGCTTGTTTTGAGAATGAGCGAACAGGATGAAATAGCATCATGAAAAAGCCTAATGCCTACATTCGGTTTCTTAATTTAGTTGCAGTAATGACTACTAAGAGCAAAATCCGGAGTCTGGATTCAATAGAAAAATTGTTATTGAATCAAATTATGATTGACGATGACTTAGGAAGTCTCATCCTCGTAGGCGATCTTTTAAATTTGAGCTCATTGGGATCACAGGCGACACTGCATGGCCGCTTAAAAAATTTGCATTCCATTGGCTACATCGAGCTTGTGGAGCAGGAAGATGGCCGTAAGAAGAGGGTTACACCTACAAATCAGGCCTATAAGCGCATAGCTTTGCTCTCTGACTGCATGGTCCAAGCTACGCAATAAGCCCTTGCATCCGCTATTAAATTGTTACAAAAATAGGGGCTATATTCAGCCCCCATCCCATCCCTTCTAGTAACAAATAGTTAACTAAAAAGATCTGCGTTCATTACCTTAGTCCAGGCTGCAATAAAGTCGCTTGCAAATTTCTGTTTATTATCGTCTTGAGCATAGACCTCTGCGTAAGCACGTAAGACCGAGTTTGATCCAAAAACTAGATCTGCTCGGGTAGCGGTCCATTTTGTTTTACCTGTGCCGCGTTCAACAATGTCGTAGCTATTTCGGCCAGTAGGTTTCCACGAGTAACTCATGTCAGTCAGGTTGACAAAGAAATCGTTGCTTAATGTACCCACTTTATCTGTAAACACACCATCATTTATGCCGCCATAATTCGTGCCTAGTACACGCATACCACCTACTAGCGCCGTCATTTCTTGTGCGGTTAACCCCATTAATTGCGTACGGTCTAGCAGTAATTCCTCAGGCTGAACTACGTAATGCTCTTTTAGCCAGTTGCGATATCCATCGGCGAGTGGTTCCAGCACTTCGAATGACTCAATATCAGTCATCTCTTGAGTAGCATCACCGCGACCAGGTGTAAACGGAACAGCAATATTGAAGCCAGCAGCTTTAGTAGCTTGCTCTATACCCACGTTGCCTGCGAGAACGATCGTATCGGCAATGCTCACTCCACAATCTTTCGCAATTTTCTCGTAGATCGCGAGAACCCTTGCTAAGCGCTCAGGTTCGTTGCCTGCCCAGTCTTTTTGGGGTGCTAAACGAATGCGCGCTCCATTGGCACCACCGCGTTTATCAGATCCCCTAAAGGTGCGAGCACTATCCCATGCAGTTGTCACCATATCGCTAATGGATAGACCGCTGGATTTAATCTTGGTCTTAACTGCTTCGACTCCGTAGTCTTTTGGACCAAGTGGTATTGGGTCTTGCCAGATCAACTCTTCCTTAGGTACATCTGGTCCAAAGTATCTGGCTTTGGGACCCATATCACGGTGAGTTAACTTATACCAAGCTCTGGCAAAGGTTTCTGAGAAGTAGGCTTGGTCTTTACTGAATATTTCAGAGATTTTTCGATAGGCTGGATCCATTTTCATGGCCATATCTGCATCGGTCATCATTGGGGTAGTAAGAATCGATGGATCTTCAACATCTACCGATCTATCTTCTTCCTTAATATCGATAGGCTCGTATTGCCAAGCACCTGCGGTGCTCTTTGTCAGCTTCCATTCGTAATTGAGTAACAGGCGGAAATAGTCGCTATCCCATTGGGTTGGATGCGGTGTCCATGCGCCTTCAATACCACTGGTAACGGTATCTCTGCCAATACCGCGAGTCTTGTGATTTATCCAGCCAAGTCCTTGTTCATCAATTGGAGCGCCTTCTGGAGCTGGGCCTAAATTGTCAGCATTGCCATTACCGTGGGCTTTACCCACAGTATGTCCGCCAGCAGTAAGAGCAACCGTTTCCACATCATTCATCGCCATGCGAGCAAAAGTCACCCGAATATCTTGTGCAGTTTTGAGTGGATCTGGATTGCCATCCACCCCTTCCGGGTTGACATAGATGAGCCCCATCATGACAGCAGCTAAAGGATTTTCTAAAACACGCTCACCGCTGTAGCGACTGCCTTCACCACCACTTTTTTGCAACCATTCCTTTTCGGAGCCCCAGTAAGTCTCTTTTTCTGGATGCCAAATATCTTCACGACCAAACGAGAAGCCAAATGTCTTAAGCCCCATGGATTCATAAGCAATGGTTCCAGCCAGGATCATTAAGTCAGCCCAACTGATCTTATTGCCATATTTCTTTTTAATAGGCCATAGGAGGCGACGTGCTTTATCCAGATTCGTATTGTCTGGCCATGAATTTAATGGTGCAAATCGTTGGTTGCCAGATCCTGCGCCACCACGACCGTCAGCAATGCGATAACTGCCTGCAGAGTGCCATGCCAAGCGAATCATGAGACCACCGTAATGTCCCCAGTCTGCTGGCCACCAATCCTGGCTATTGGTCATCAGATCAGTCATATCCTTTTTAAGCGCTTGGATGTCTAACTTTTTTAATTCATTTCGATAATTAAAGGATGGGCCCATTGGGTTAGTCTTCACATCTTGTTGATGAAGGATGTCCAGATTGAGTGATTTTGGCCACCATGCCATCGGTGTGTTGCCGGACTCTATATTCGCTCCATGAGCGATGGGGCATGTTCCTGATGATGTCATGTGGATTTCCTTCTAAGTTAATCTATTTGGCTTAATTAAAACTATTTACTGTAACTACAAGTTACTCGTTGGTTTATCTGTTTTACCACGCAATAGCTTGTTAGGGTAAATAAGACGTGGCTCAATTAGCCACACTGCTGGTAAATATCGCTTCATCATCCAGTATGTCGTACAGATGTCTGCTGCCGTACATACAACACACAATCAATTTATTAAAGTGGGGATTCTTAGTCGCACACATTGGATATGGCTCCCAGAAATGAATGAATCTGATTTTCAGGTTAAATGGGCTGACAAACTTGTTGTCATGAAAAACCTCGCCAATCCCAATCTAGTGATGAGTAGCACTTTATTGTTTCTCAGCTGATTATGAAATATATCTTGGGATTACAAAAGTTATGGATCATCCCCACACTTTTTTGTCTCATGACGTTGGGAGTATCAACTTTGTCCTATTCTCAAAGTCAGCCGGGATCGGCTCCTGGATCTACTGAAACTGGTGATGGTGCATCGGCTACCGGAATCAATTCAACTGCAACAGGGGTCAAATCAAATGCCAGTGGTGAATCTGCGACGGCAACTGGTCAGAACTCTAGTGCTCTGAGTACAAACTCTATTGCACTTGGAGATAGCTCTACGGCTGGGTTGGATTCCAGCGAAGGTTTAGGCGCAATTGCAGTCGGATTCTCTTCGAATGCAAGTACTAACAATGCGATAGCACTGGGAGCGAATGCAACTTCCGGAGCGGTGATTAGAAGGATTGAGGAGGTATCTGGGGGAGCGATTGCGATTGGTGTTCAAGCCAACGCTATTACATTGAACTCTATTGCCTTGGGCGTGAATTCAGTAGCTGGTGATGCGGAGGGAAAGACAACCGGGTCTATTGCGATTGGTGCTGGGGCAAGTGCAACCGGAGATAATTCTGTCGCAATTGGCACTAACGTTAGGTCGAGTGAAAGTAATACTATATTGCTCGGCACAGATGGCTTGAATACTGTGGTCGGTGGAGCATTATCCGTAACCGGAACGACCACTACTAATGGACTGACTAATACTGGCAATGTTGCAACGACTACATTAAATACTACAGGTCAAGCAACATTAAATAGTGCCACTATCACTAATAACGCAACGGTCGGCGGGACGCTAGCCGTAACCGGAGTAGCTGCCACTAATGGCCTCACTAACACAGGCAACATAGGCAGTACAACTTTAAGCACTACAGGCCTAGCAACCTTAAGAAGCGCAGCAATTACGAATAATGCAACGGTTGGCGGAACACTAGCCGTAACCGGAGTAGCCACCACTAACGGCCTGACGAATGCTGGTAACGTTTCAACGACTACATTGAGTACTACAGGTCAAGCAACATTAAATAGTGCTGCGATCACCAATAATGCAACGGTCGGTGGAACACTAGCTGTAACCGGAGTAGCTACCACTAATGGCCTTACTAATACTGGCAATGTTGCAACGACTACATTGAGTACTGCAGGTCTTGCAACCCTTAACAGTGCCACTATCACCAATAACGCAACGGTCGGTGGAACGCTAGCTGTAACCGGAGTAGCCACCACTAACGGCCTGACGAATGCTGGTAACGTTTCAACGACTACATTAAATACTACAGGTCAAGCAACATTAAATAGTGCCACTATCACCAATAACGCAACGGTCGGTGGAACGCTAGCCGTAACCGGAGTAGCTACCACTAATAGCCTCACTAACACAGGCAACGTAGGTAGTACAACTTTGAGCACCACAGGTCAAGCAACATTAAACAGTGCAACTATTACCAATAATGCAACGGTCGGCGGGACGCTAGCCGTAACCGGAGCGGCCACTACTAATGGTCTGACTAATACTGGCAATGTTGAAACGACTACATTAGAAACTTCAGGCCTTGCAACCTTAAGAAGCGCTGCAATTGCTAATAATGCTAGTGTAGGAGGTAGCCTTACGGTTGCTGGATCAGCTACCACAATTGGCCTGACAAATACCGGCAATGTTGCAACGACCACATTAAATACTACAGGCCTTGCAACCCTAAGAAGTGCAACGATTACCAATAATGCGACAGTCGGTGGAAACCTTACTGTCGTCGGAAAGATTGTTAACAATGACAACGTAGTTTCTATTGGGCAAAATGCAATTCAGATGGTGTCTGGTGCAGTAGGTTCAGCTACTGGTGTAAATGATCGCATTACCACTGATGGTCTAGCACCTGGTGGACCTGATATTCATCTGGGTGGCACAGTAATTAGTAGTGGTGGAGTAGTTGGTTCAACCCCGGTAAATGTTCAAGTAGATGGAACATTAGTTGCCAATAAAGGAATTACTGTTGGCGGTGCAGCAGGGACATCCACTGTTAATTTCAATAATAATCGTCTCCAAAATGTTGCCTCTGCAACAGCTGGTACAGATGCTGTTAATTTATCTCAGGTCAATTCATTAATTGCTACGATGGGTTCATCTGTCAGCCAGGCTCAAGTTACCGGCATCCAGAATCAGGTTAATAATCTGCAAAATCAAGTCAATCAAAATAATTTAGCTGCACAGCGGGGAATCGCAGGCGTTAGTGCCATTGCAGGTATACCAGCTATTGAGGCTGGCAAAGACTTTAGTATTGGAGTTGGGTTAGGTAACTATATCAGCGCAAGCGCTATTTCAGTGGGAGCGCAGGCTCGAGTAGCAAAGTCAACAGTAGTCAAAATTTCAGCTGGTACAACGACGTATGGAGGTGTTGTTACTTCTGCTGGTGTAGGGTTTAGCTTCTAATGAGACGGACATTTCTTCATTTGCTGATTGGCTTTCTATGGCTTTTATCAAGCAGTGTATTCGCACAAAGCAGCCCCCAAACTTCACAAAAAGCACAAATGCGTTATGTCGGAACATTCGAGGCTGGTCAACCCGGGGCGGGTATCTATAAGCTATACGATGCCTCTGATGACGTAGTCTGCTATGTCCTAATGCCTGACACAGCCTCTAGAAAACAGGTGGATTCTAAATGGGTCTATGAGGGCAATGCTTTGGGCTCTATAAGCTGTCTAAAGGCCAACTCAACTAACTCAGCCAATTCAGCTATTTCTCCTGTGGTGAGAAAGTAAAGAGCAGCTTATCAGTTCTCTTGGCTCGAATCCTCATATATTTGAGCTGAAATGTCGTATTAGCAAAAACATCTAACTAATTATCCCAATCAATAGTCTCTATATGGGGCTGAAGCTTCACTCATTCAAAATCTGGGATTGAGTTAAGCAAATGATTGCTCCACTTCAGGTTTTCTGCCAGTGCGCAATTTACTATTAATATATACAATCAATACATATATCATAAGTATATATCTATGTTTGTTACCGAACATACAGCTCATTTTCGGTATGTAATTATTTGAATAATCCTTTAATTCAATATGCGGCAATTGATCATGAAAACATCTGATTTAGTAGAGCTTAGGTACCAGAGTAAGTCGGTCTATGACATGGGTATTTTGGGGTTGACCAGAATTCTTCATACGGCGGTTGCTACCAATACACGACTTGGTATTACTGGCATCCTCTCCTTTGATAAGGGATACTTTGGACAAATTCTTGAGGGTAAAAGAGGGAATGTTGAGCAGGTATGGAGCAGAATCCAAAAAGACAAAAGACATTCCAATATTGAGTTACTTGGAATTTCAGAAATTCAGGAGCGCCGCTTTCCAAAGTGGTCAATGAAACTATTCGATGTACAAGAATTTGCAACCACCTTCCCTCAATTTTCTGATGTCGTTAGTGGGATGTCTGACCGAGACCTAGAAGCTTTTAATGCGATGGGTCGACTCTGATCTTCTGCGTAATGATTTCTTTTAATCTGATGATGATTGCCGTTATGAAAATGCAGGCTATATGAGCGAAAGCATGATAAATCCCGTTGATGATCTTGTTGCTCTCAATTTGACCTTAAGTAAGCTTGCTCTCGCCAATAGGGATATAGCCCTGCAGGTTGCAGAACAGGCTGAAAAGGCCGCTAAATCGGTGTTGGCAACTAAAAAATTAGCTGACGATCTCACTGAACTCAATAAACAGTTAGCAATTGAAAATAAAGAGAAGATAAAACTGGCTGCCGAGTTAAGTGAGGTAAATAAGCGGCTGGAGATTGAGATCAACAAGCGCGAACAACAAACAGAGCAGATTCTACATACATCTCTACATGATTCGCTCACGAAATTAGCCACTCGCTCCTTATTGACCGACCACTTAAATCAAGCCTTCGCTGCGAATCGCCGAAGTGGGTGCAATGGTGCATTGCTTTTTATTGACTTGGATAACTTCAAGGTACTTAATGATACTTATGGGCATCATGCAGGTGATTTACTTTTAATTGAGGTAGGGAAACGCTTGACTGCCTGCGTCAGACTAGGCGATACAGTAGCTCGTTTAGGCGGCGATGAATTTGTTGTCTTGGTTACTGACCTTAATAAAAATATTGAATTAGCGAAGTCCAGCATTCTGCTCATTGCTGAGGAAATTCGCTTGTCTTTAGCAAAACCATCAATTTTAAAGCTGCAAGACGAGGGCGGTCATATACAAGAAGTGGAATGCCAATGCACTGCCAGCATTGGAGTTGTCCTCTTTAATGCCGAGATTGATTCTGGAGATAAGGTGCTAGCAAGAGCAGATCATGCTATGTATCGCGCTAAGGAGGCTGGTCGGAATCGAATTGAGTTTGCAGAAAGCTAATCAGGTATCCATATTCCATATTAATCAACCGTAAGCCATCAAGTTACTAAACAGGTTTTTTTATAGTTTTACTTAGTTTGTTTTTTTATGCTGAATGTATTTTTTAAAAGACTGCTTTGGAACGGGAGTCTTTTAATTAATCTCATTAGTCAGAACTCGGATCCTAGATTTAAAGATGCTATGTGGGTTACTGAACTTATTACTTCGTTTTGGGGTTGTAAAGTTGAATCGTATCCTAGCAGATAAAGTTTTTTCTTTTCTTTAATCATTAACTAAATTCCTCGATATTCTGATAACTATGCCATTGCCATCCTCCCCATCTTCCTCACTCAAGAATACTTTTGAAGAAACTCTTGGGCAGGAGGCTATAGCAAGGATGGCCGCCTTAGTAAATGCCTCAGAAGATGGCATTATTGGCGAAGATGTTCATGGCGTAATTACTAGCTGGAATCAGAGTGCTGAAAAAATATTTGGGTATACAGCCCAAGAGTCAATTGGTAAGTCAACTACATTCTTACTCCCCTCTAATCGTTTAACCGAGGAGAGTGCCATTTTAAATAGGATCCTCAAAGGCGAATCTGTCGGTCGCCTTGAAACTGAGCGAGTCTGCAAAGGGGGTCATCACATTACTGTGTCATTAATAACTTCCCCTATCTATGATCTAAACAGCAATCTCATTGGGGTTTTGAGAATTGTTCGAGATATTACGTTACAGAAGAACGAGGCACAGGCGCTGTTGGATGTGAATAAAGAGCTCGCTTTTCAAAATACAGAAAAAGCGAGGCGTGCAGCTGAACTGGTGATTGCCAATGAAGAGTTGGCCTACCAAAATGAAGAAAAAGAAAAAAGAGTAAAAGAGCTGGTTTTTCAAAATGAAGAAAAGGCAAAGCGAGCAGCTGAACTGGTGATTGCTAATGATGAAAAGGCTAAACGACTACATGAACTTGTTGTGGCTAATGATGAATTACTTTATCAGAACGAAGAAAAAGCGAAGCGGGCAGCTGAACTTGTTGTAGCCAATGAGGAGTTAGTGCATCAAAATGAACAGAAGGCTAAACGAGCAGCTGAACTTGTTATTGCTGCTGATGAGAAGGCTAAACGAGTCCATCAACTTGTCGTAGCTAATGATGAATTACTTTATCAGGGCGAAGAAAAGGCGAAGCGTGCGGCTGAGTTAGCGGTAGCCAATGAGGAAAAGACTAAACGGGTTGACGAGTTAGTTATTGCCAATTTAGAGAAAGACAAAAGGGCTGCCGAGTTAAATGCAAGCATTAAAGAAACGCATCAAACGGTTCATCAGATGCTATCTAGCTTAAATGCGCTTGCCTTAGCACGTGATAACGAAACCGGCAATCATGTGATTAGAACGCAACATTATGTAAGGGCTATTGCAACCCGACTATTGGAGATGGGGCATTACCTAGATCAAATTAATGGGCAAACTATTGAATTGATGTTTAATGCGGCGCCTTTGCACGATATTGGTAAGGTAGGTATACCGGATGCTATTTTGCAAAAACCTGGGAAGCTGACGGATGATGAGTGGACAATCATGAAAACGCACACCACAATTGGTGAAAATATCCTATCCGCTGCGCATCTTCAATCTGACAAGGCAAATCCTATTATCAATATGGCGCATAAGATTGCCGGTAGCCATCATGAGCGCTGGGATGGCACGGGATATCCTCGGGGCTTAAAGGGTGAAGATATCCCTTTAGCCGGCAGAATTATGGCTATTGCCGATGTATACGATGCACTGGTGAGCAAGCGGGTTTATAAGCCGAAATGGACCTATGAGGAGGGAATCTCGGAAATTCTTTCTCTAAGGGCCTTGCAGTTTGATCCCCTCATCGTCGATGCTTTTGTATTGGAGGAAAGTCATTTCAACGAAATTGCTCAACTTCATCATGATGCGTAACTATTGAGCCAGGGCCCGCTTTGAGTCTAAATTGCTTGCTTCAATCATTTAAAAGTGAGATCAATTTAGGGTAAATTTAGGGCAAATTACGATAAATATTTTTAGAGCTGTTGAGACGTCTATTGCCACTTAATTTTCTGTAGTTCACGTTCTTCAAGTAATTACTTTCCCGAATCTCGCTAGGGCGCAGGTGATATTTGGCTCTGAGCTAAAACAAACTAAAATAATCAGTAATACCTTATTGATAAAAAAGCGTCTGTGGAAAATAAAGATCATAAAAGACTGGCCGTTGCTCCAATGATGGAATGGACCGACCGTCACTGCCGGTCTTTTCATCGCAATCTCACTAAAAATGCTGTTCTGTATACCGAGATGGTGACTACAGGTGCGCTCATTCATGGGGATGTGCCACGCCACTTAGATTTTTCTCAAGATCAACATCCCGTCGTATTGCAGCTGGGTGGCTCGGAGCCGACTGATTTGGCTAAAGCTGCAGTGTTGGCTCAGCAGTGGGGCTATGATGAAATTGACCTTAATTGCGGATGCCCATCTGAGCGTGTCCAGCGGGGAGCCTTTGGTGCCTGCCTGATGGCTGAGCCCGTATTAGTGGCGGATTGCGTTAAAGCCATGAAGAGCACAGTGGATATCCCTATCTCTGTAAAGCATCGCCTGGGCTTAGACACCATGGATGCTGCAAACTCTGAAAAAGACTATCAATTTGCACTGAACTTTATATTGGCTGTGGCGGATGCGGGCGCTAGCCAGGTCACCATTCATGCGCGTAATGCGGTACTGAAGGGTTTATCCCCTAAAGAGAATCGCACTAAGCCGCCACTGCGTTATGAAGTGGCTGCAAAGCTTCGCCTTGATGCCCAAAAACAATTTCCTCACCTCAAAGTTCTGCTCAATGGTGGTTTAGAAACCAACGAGCAAATCGCTGGCCATTGGGATGACTTTGATGGCTTTATGGTGGGAAGGGCGGCTTATCATTTTCCAGCGATGCTGTTGGGCTGGGATGACTTAATGCATTCAAATGGAGAAGCTGCTGGCTATCTCTTTAGTGAGACTGAATGGCATCGTATTCAGATTGCCTTAGTGAAACAAGTGCAGGCTTGGTATGAGGAATGTCGCTCCAAAGACAAGCCTTTTTATATTGGTGCATTTACTCGTCATATTCTAGGCTTAGCCCATGGCAGGGCAGGCTCCCGTTACTGGCGCCAGCGCCTTTCAGACCACCATGCGCTAGCTAAGGTGCAGAGCAAGGCCGCCATTGTCGACTTCTTCTTAGACGCCAGTCTCACCCTAGGTGATTGGGCTGCTTTTGAGTTTGATGATGCTTAAACCCTTGATCTATGGCTTTTTTGACAGGGTTTTGGTCCAAAAGCTATAATCTAAGTCTTCAGTGGCGGACGTAGCTCAGTTGGTAGAGTCCCAGATTGTGATTCTGGTTGTCGCGGGTTCGAGCCCCGTCGTTCGCCCCACATCCTATATGGCTCTTAAGGTTTTTAGAGGCCTTAAAGGGGTTCCAAAAAAGTAACCACTTGGTTACTTTTCTCATTTAAGTTCAGATAAGCCTCATTTCAAGCGCTCAGGATCATATTTTCTTGCGCGACAACCAGATAGCGATACTTATGTTTCGCATCTAATCAGGTTGATGCAAGTCGGAATATTAAAAGACTGGTTGGCGTCAATCGGCCTCAAGTTACCAAATTCAGTAATACCCTACTTATGCAGAGTATTTGCTTTTGCTTTTTGTGGATAAGATTATTTTATTGTGAATTATTCAACCCAGTTGCTTGTTCTTATATTTATATGTACAATGTACATATGACTTCATTGAAATTTGAATGGGAGCCCCGAAAAGCCTCGGCTAACCTGAAAAAGCACGGCGTTTCGTTTGAAGAAGCAAAATCTGTGTTTTCTGATGAGGGTGCCAAATTAATTTCCGATCCCGATCATTCGGAGGATGAAGACAGATTTATTTTGCTAGGCGTAAGCCACGCTCTTAGGACAATTTTGGTTTGCCATTGTTATCGAAGTGAAGGTAATGCCATTCGTATTATTTCGGCTCGTAAGGCGACGCCTAAAGAGTCAAAAGCTTATTAAAGGTGATGAACATGCGTAAAGAATATGATTTCTCAAAAGCTCGTAAAAATCCATATGCTTCTATGCTCAAGAAGCCTATTACGATTCGTTTAGACGAAGATTCTGTTAGCTACTTTAAGTCCGTGTCAGAAGAAGTGGGCATTCCTTATCAAAGCCTCATTAATCTCTATTTGCGTGATTGTGCGGCATCTCATAAGAAGTTAAACCTAAGTTGGAAGTAGTTTGGAGGTGGGGTTAAATATCCCGAGCCCTGGTCGATGGCAGTTGTTGGTCGCTGTTGAAATCTTAAAATAGACTCCTTCAGCTTGCTCAAGAGAATTTATCTTTTCATGGTTACCAAGGTCTGCAACCCCTGATTTTATTGGGTTGATAAATTGAAAAAGTAACCATGAACCACCTTGTTAGCCATATATCTCTTGATATAAGCCCTCAGATTGTGATTCTGGTTGTGGCGGGTTCGAGCCCCGTCGTTCGCCCCACAAGATATTAAAAAGGCTCCCATCTGAACTTACCCACAAAAGTTGGACGCTAAATCCAACTCAAGGGGGTCAGTTCACATCCGGAGCCTTTTTTCTTAGGACTTGTTTTTCTAGCACTACGGGTAGATTCTGCTGCTATCTATGCGCCCAATGTTCTGGATTGGCAGAACTACACTTCCTATGTAAGGAACGCCATTTATTGAAGCGTTGCTTTTGTAGACAGTTCTCGTTTCAATATTTCTATATTGGGATGATTTGTAAACTGATCATCTGGATAGTATCCAAAATTGAAAATTCCCCGCACACGCATTGAGCGCATCCAGCTGGCTAATTCTTTTGTAGGAATAGATTTATTCGTTCTCCAGTCCTTTGCCTGAAATTCATAAAGTAGTTTTTTACTGGCTTTTGGAAAGATCTGAGTCTTATCAACCAAGTTGCTGATCCATTGCATTGGATTGCTCGCATTTTCCATATACGGCATTGCCATTAACGCTACCCAATTGAAGTGCTCTAGGCCATTCGGTATCGATTGCGCAAACCATTCTTCAGAGTTTGGATTGAGCGCTACCTCGGCATAGTAGTTTCGGGCAAGACTAATCGGTTTGCGATAGTTTTGAGCTGCATCTCTCATGTCCAGAGAGAACTGGGTAAGGGCTTGAGTTTTTCCTTTGTACCATCTTTCATTGAATTCTGGATTTTGAGTAATTGCCTCAATATTGGGAGGCAATCCCCAGTTTTTTGCGTAGTACTCTAATGCAGCAGGACTTGCATCTTCTTTGTCTGAGAGCGTTGCATCATCGTGGATCAGAATGCCTTCAAAGTTAGCATAGCGGCCGAGATCGGTATAGATGCCCTGAATGAACTTCCGTGAACGCTCTGAGAAGGGACTTAGCCTGAAATAGCCAATCCCTTTGCTGCCATCAACCGACGTCACTACATCTAGCTCCCGCAACTTCTCGGGACCCGGATCAAAGGCCAAAAGTGGCATCCAAGCAAACACTTTCACGCCAGCTCGAGTTTTGAGTTGCCAACTGACTCTGCCGAATAGATCAGCCTTCACTGGCATAAAGCCATTTTTAAAGTACAGACTCTTGGCAACCCCGCTTGCATCATCATCCGAAAAGGCTTGGAGGTAAACGGTATTGACCCCAGAAGCCAGAACACGTTCAATCAAAGTCCCTAGATTTTTTTCTTGTTGAATAGGATCTTGGTCATAAACATAATCCAGATCCACATGCATCACACGTTCTAGTGATGGTGGAAAGTCTCTTAAGTTAGCAACAAAATCATCAATCTCCGGATTGTTGATTAAGTAAATTCGCCGTATGCTATCCACTGGTTGTAGATCAAGGTTTTCACCATCATCCAATGTAATGGCCACCTCCATGCCCAGATCTTTGGCCATGGTTTGCGCTACCTGGTTATACCTACCGTAGGGCCAAACAATAATTCTTGGTGCAGAACCGGTCTGTTTTTTTATCCAAGCATTATTTTTTATTAAGTCAGATTTAATTCGGTTTAAGTATTGCGCTTCAGTTTCATATTGTTGCGTGGTCTTGTTGTATTCGAATGTAATGAGGGCGGGCATCGTATTACCTTCAGCATTCGCTAACACGCCATGATGTAAATCATAGGTATGAGAGGCTATTTCTACTAAACCACTGCGGGAGATCTCTTGTAGCTCTTTAAGGGACAGGAATTTTGATCGAGGCACCAGTTTGTCGGCATACAGAACGGTGCCGTTTTCCGGCACCTCAAGCCAAGAGCCAACAATCGCAAGGGTAGCTGGGTATTGAAAAGCCCTGAGAAGGGGCAAGACGTAAGTGTAAAAACTCTTATATCCATCATCAAAGGTCAGGACAATGGATTTCTCAGGCAGGGGAGCGCCTGTTTTCTTAGCATTTAGCACATCCTGAATGGAAATGACCTTGTAATCATTTGCCTTCAGCCAAGAAAAATAGTTAATCAGGTTGTCTGTGGTGACATCATCGAGTTCAGAAGCGGCATTCTTTTCAGGAACAATGTCATGAAAGCTTAGTACCTTGAAGTTGGATTGACCCCAAGCAAGATTGCTCATGAGAGCGAGTATGCAAAGAAGGTATTTGAATGTTTTCATTTAGAAGCGCGATTCAAAGTTAAGGTAGCCGGTGATATAGCTTGATTTTGCGCCATTAAAAGGGAAACTGGTTTTGCCAACGCCCCAGCTCAGCGTTCTTTTATCCCCAACATTGAAATCCTGACCGTAGCCATAGTTATTCATGGGCAGAGTGCTGTAGTTAGCTTGCGTAACGACGCCATAGGATCCATAGAAGCGATGCCAGAAATCATATTTCTTAGTTGCGATATCGCGCCATTGCAAGAGTCTAAAATTGAGGGTGCTTGAATACTCGGTTTGATTGACTGGCGAGAAGTAGCTCACATTGGAATTGCTGTTTTGTTGATTCCCAATCCAAGCAGAAACATCAATCTTATAGTTGTACTGAGTAAAAAGACGCTGACTGGCTGTGCCAAATATTTGTTGACGGTTGTTGCTTGGTAATACCCAGTAACGATATCCGACGGCTGCATTTCTGGTGTCACCATCTTTCCATTTAAGATCGAGCCCCCCAACATTGCCGCCGTAAGTGGCATACAAAGAGCCTGGAAAGAGGTAAAACGCATTTCTCTCATACGATGCGCCAACTGCCCAATTGTCATTTAAGGTCTGCGTACCTTCAATGCGAGCATACCCGGCGCTACCTACCTCTACCTCGGCTTCTTGATTGATGCCTGTATATTTGACCCCACCACCAACCCCTTGATCAGTTACCGGTATTGCTGGTCCACTGTTTAAATCGCGATACCTGGCAAAGCCCCTGAAATTTTCGTTAATAGGAGCGCTATAGACTCTCAAATCGCTGGTGCGGTTATTGTTCTTTTGGCTTCCGTAGTCACCATTACCCAAAACAAAATTACCAGTAACGTAACCCTCTTGGTAGATATCTAGCCTTTCAGCAGCATTTTTGACGGCGGTGATATCAGCATAGCCAGGCTTTAATTCATTCACGGTAGAAATGAAGGTAGAAATATCGCCTTGGCTCATTCGAGAATTGGCATAGCCAATTCTAGCCTCTACATCTTGGGGATCTTGCTTGGCGGCTATCTCGTAGTAGTCTGCAGCGGCCCGGTGCATTCCCTCTGATTCCTTCAGGCTGCCAGCCGTTTTGAGCATGTCTGCATTCGATGGGATGCTGCTGAGTAGGGGTGCAAGCTTTTGATTTGCTGCTTGATATCTCTCTTGATATGCCTCGAAGCTCACTGCCTCAATGATTGCGCTGGTGTAATCAAAGTCACGCTTGGGTAAATATTTAGGACGTGCCCTTAGTTGCGCAGTTAATTGATCTAAAAAAGGTTTTGCATTAGAAAATTGATCTTGATCCACCATATTGAAATACAGGGCCTCAAGAACATCTAAATCTTTTGGGTTCTGAGCGTAGAGTTGTCGCAAAATCACTTCTGCTTTGGCAAACTCGTGCTTGGCGCTGTAACTGCTTGCTGCAGCTGATTGAGCGTAATTCGGCACCGTAACCCCATCATTTAGCAACTGTTGATACGTTTCTAGCGCCTTGTCCCATTGCTTTCTTCTGCTGTAAGCAACAATAAAGTCACATTGAATCGCGATTACTTGATCCTTGGGCGCATCTATAGACTTCGCGTATTGCAGTGCCTCTGTTAAGGTCTTCAGACCAGCATCTGTGGAATTAAAGCGATTTGGTGCAACTGCAGAGTCTGCTGCAGCCCAACGCAGATCAACGGCTCCAGAGTCATGGACGGCCCGTAATTTTTGATTATTGCTTGCACTCCAGCCTTGCTTATTGATCAAATTGAGAGCGAGGTGGGGGATGCCCATATCTAACAATACTTGAATGATCTGCTGTTGCGTTTCTGGATTACGCGGCTTAATCTGATTAATATCCTCGTAAATCTGGAGTGCTGCAAAACGCTCACCTACATCTTGGAGAGCTCCAGCCCTCAGCTCCCAGGCAGAGATGCTTTTGGGATAGTCCTTTAAAAATCGCTCACTCCAGTACAACGCTGCGTTCAATTCTTTTTTATCTCGAGCTAGAGCAGTCATCCTTAACTCGATAGCCTCATTCTTGCCCTGAATTTTGAGAATAGACTTTACGAAGGCATCTGTAATGGAAAATTCTTGAGTATTGGCGTAGCAGGAAAAGATAGCATCCTGAACGTAGCTAGGCGCTTTTGCTGCATAGTTACTATTACTGACAGCGATGACATCATCACAAAGCTTTGCGCTGCTAGCCACCGCTATGTAATCCGACTTATAGCGCTCAATGCCTGGGTTGGAAATCATGAGTGATTTCAGTATTGCAGCTGATTCAATATATCGAGCTGACTTATTGAGTTCTAATGCCTTTTCGTATTGCTCCTCAGCTGGCAAAGCATACCCAGATAATGAGTTTACAAAGAGTAGGGCGCCGACGAAGAGGCTAAGATGAAGATTTTTGTACCCCATAAGTGCTTAATAAGGCTTAATTATTCACATTATTGATGTAAGTACAGAATACTATCTTTATTGCTAGAATTAATCAAAATCTGATAATCAATTTTTTAGAGAAAAAAATCAACCTGCCTCTATATTTTCATCCTGGCTTAATTCGAGCTCAATTCACCGGATTGCTATTTAAGGCCCAATTGTGGATGCTCTAAAAACAATACCCTCCATTATTTTTAGTTTTTGTTTCCTTTATCCACTCTTTATGAGTTGGGTGTGGGTAACATCTGGCGTTTTTTACTGGTTTCGCTATGAGCGCAAGAATTCCAATCCAAATCAGCTGCCTACATTAAGTTCTTTTCCTAGAATTGCCTTAATTGCCCCTTTTTATAATGAATCACCTAGTGCGGAAGAAACTCTTCGCAATCTCTTGGATCAAAATTACCCTAATTTTGAAGTCATTGCAGTAAATGATTGCAGCATGGATTTGACCGGGGAAATTTTGAATCGACTGGCACGTGAACACAGTAACTTGCGGGTTATTCACAACGCTGAAAATCAAGGGAAAGCAGTCTCTTTAACGGCTGCTGCATTATTAACCGATGCCGAATTTTTACTTTGCATTGATGGGGATTCTCTACTAGACCATAACGCTGCTCGCTGGATGCTGAGTCAATTTCTTACCAGTAGTCGGGTAGGTGCAGTTACGGGTAACCCACGTATTCGGACTCGCTCTTCTGTATTGGGAAAGATTCAGGTTGGAGAATTTTCATCCATTATTGGATTAATTAAACGCGCACAAAGAACCTACGGGCGATTATTTACCGTATCTGGGGTTTGTGTCATGTTCCGTAAATCCGCCTTAGAGGATGTTGGTTTTTGGTCTAGCGAAACTCTGACGGAAGATATCGATATCAGCTGGAAACTCCAAATTCGGCATTGGGAGGTTCGGTTTGAGCCAGCAGCCACCTGCTGGATTCTGATGCCGGAAACCATTAAGGGGCTTTGGAGTCAAAGGCTTCGATGGGCAACAGGAGGGGCGCAGGCCATTCTGAAGTTTTCAGATATGTGGTTCGATTGGAAAAGTCGCCGCATGTGGCCCATCTTTTTTGAATACATCTTAAGTTTATTGTGGTCTTATGCGATGCTGGCAACTATCCTTATTTACTGCCTACATTTTTTCTTTGCCCTACCGGATTTTATTAATGTCCAATCGCTTACCCCGCAGTGGACGGGTGTGCTCGTTGCAGTGACATCGATGACTCAAATTGCTGTAGCGATGTTTATTGATTCTCGATATGACTATCAAATTTGGCGCAATTATTTTTTCACTATTTGGTATCCAATTGCATTTTGGATCTTATGTATGGCCACTACCGTCGTTGCTTTTCCACGTGCTCTATTAAGAAGTGGCAGCAAGCGTGGCCGATGGAATAGTCCTGATAGGGGCTTGCAATGAAGAATATGCCGGTACACATTCGGGTGACCTTATTAGGGGGTCGCCCCTTAATATTTGCACATGCACGTCAAGATTCTAAAACTGAGTGGGCCATCTCTTTGCTCATTGATGCGGTAGGGTGGGGTATCTGGCTGTACCTCTGGAAGATTATGATCACTTCTATCGCTTGGTATTTTGGTATTCAGTTGGCCTATCAAGAATGGGGCGGCAGCAGCTTAAATCAGTTGCTCGAATTTATTTATGCGGTAGCCCTATATGGTGTTGGCCTATGTTTCGCAGCATGGGTCTGGGCGCTTCAAGATATTTGGAGGTTCCGAACCGAAAAGCGACGAGCGGATACTAGCTTCCCATCAATAGAAGAGGATTGCTTGTGGACAAGCTTTAAGCCACCAGAACTTCAAGAAGCCAGATCCCAAAAGATACTCATGTGTACATACAGTCCTGGAGGCGAACTGATCTCAGCCAAGCCCTTCAAGCGGCACACCGAGCGAAATTAGCTGGTAGAAAACAGGTCTATGTAGAGCGGAATTGTTCATTCGTCATTAAAATGCTCTTTCTCCCTTAGTCCTCCCTTTTAAGTATCCGTAATATGAAAAAATTTGACTTTCTCTCCATTGTTTTTGGCCTACTTCTATCAGTAGTTGCACTGTATTTCATGTTGAGACCTTCAACTGCCGCTAGTGCTCCGGTATCTACCATCCCTGTAGTGAAGGTAGGCAATACCTCTTGGGACCAAACCGAGATGACGATTGCTGATATGAAAACGTTTGCGACTGCCACCGGCTTTGTAAGCCAGGCTGAGAAAAACGGCGGCGGCCTCAATTACGAATCTGGTTTTGTTAAGAAATCCGGATGGACCTGGAAAACCCCTTACGGCGTTCCTGCAAAAGATGCGGAGCCAGCAGTGCATCTCAATCAATCTGAAGCCGCATCCGCCTGTCGTTATTTTGGCAAACGTTTGCCTACGGAGGCTGAGTGGATTTCTGCGGCATTTGTAGAGCAACGTGCTAATCCACCAGCAGGCTTCGTTAAAGGTGAGCGTTATCCATTTCCTGGTGGTAGTACGCCAGCGGTTTCTCATTGCTTAAGTGGTTGTGGTGACTACAAAGGTGTCGCACCAGTTGGTGCACTAAACCGAGGTACTGGTCATGTCCCTACGGGCACTACCAAGCCCGGTGTCAATGGCCTACTAGATATGGGTGGCAATGTGTGGGAATGGACTGCTACTGAGCGCAATGGCGGCTACATTACTCGTGGTGCATCTTGGTGGTATGGCCCTGATAGACAAAAAGAATCTGATGTCGAGTCCAAGCCTGCTGATATTGGTGTGGTGTACATCGGGTTTCGGTGTGTGGCCGACGCCGTGAAACAATAGGGAATGACCAATTCTGTAGTTGACCCGTCCGCCATTGAGATCACCCCTGAATATCAGGAGGTAATCGACGCGATCGAGCGTCATGACCCTTATATTTTTGTGAGTGGTAAAGCAGGTACGGGGAAGACAACCCTCATTGGTTATCTCAGAGAGCATATTCACGGTAATGTCGTCGTCGTGGCGCCAACTGGCGTAGCTGCACTACAAGTGAAGGGTGTCACAATTCATTCCTTCTTTCGCTTGCCGCCGCGCTTGATCTTCCCAGAAGAGGATATCAAGCCTCTAAAAGATAAGCGTCTTTATAAAGATATCCGCCTCCTCATCATTGATGAGATTTCGATGGTGAGGGTGGATGTAATTGATGCGATTGATTTATTTCTGCGCGCTAACGGACCTCAGAAGAGCGAGCCCTTCGGTGGCATTCAGGTAATGTTTGTGGGGGACTTGTTTCAGTTGCCTCCCGTAGTTTCCAATACTGACATGCAAGTCCTCTCAGAGCGTGGTTACGAAGGTCCTTATTTCTTTTGCGCCAATGCGCTGCATCGTAAAGATGTCACGATGGTGGAGCTGTCTAAAATCTTCCGCCAAAAGGATGCCCACTTTGCCGGCTTACTCAATCAGATCCGCATTAATCAAGACATTGACGAAGCGCTGGATACTTTAAATGCCGTCTGCTATGAAACCAAAAAAGAGATCGATGAACAAACGATTACTTTGACTACGACCAATGCCCGTGCCGATCAAATTAATGGCGCTGGGTTGCGCGCATTAACTACGGATGCCAAGATTTACACTGGTAATAGCACGGGTAAATTTAATGTGGATGACCGCAACCTACCATCGCCTAACCACCTTACCTTGAAGGTAGGCGCAAAGGTGATGTTTACGGCAACCGATAGCAATTTCCCGAAGCGCTGGGTCAATGGCACTATCGGCGTAGTCCGAGAGTTGCTTCCTAATAGCGTGAAGGTGATGGTACAAAACGGTCCTTACTCCAATACCGTTGAAGTCAAAGGGTATCAGTGGGAATCTTATCGCTACGATCACGACATGATGTCGGGCAGAATCTCACCAAACGTGATTGGTACTTTTGTACAGATACCCTTAATGCTAGCTTGGGCTGTCACGATTCATAAGAGTCAAGGCAAGACACTCGATAAGATCAAGGTCGACCTCTCCTCTGGGGCATTTGCTTCAGGGCAGGTATATGTCGCCTTGAGTCGCTGCACCTCTATCGAGGGCATTACTCTTGAGCGCCCTATACAGCCCAAGGATGTGAGTTGTGACCAAGAGGTGAAACGTTTTTATCTGAACTGCTTGCCTGGCTAAATTTCCTTAAAAGCCAGCTGCCAATCCATCGCGACGATGATCGCTACCAGCGATATAAGCATCCTTAGTTTCTTCGCCTAATAATGCAATGGCTTGAGCACTACCAAAGTCCAAGCTATTGGCCGGCATAATCGTTATCTCATGCCCCATCGCTTTTAAGCCTTCGACAACCATCGCTGGCATAGAGGCTTCAACAGTGAGCTTGCCCAAGTCATCAATTCTCCAGCGGGGTGCGTCGGAGCATGCTTGTGGATTGAGATACTCATCAACAAAGCGCATCACAAACTGAAGATGTCCTTGTGGTTGCATATTGCCGCCCATCACACCAAATGCCATAGTAGGCTGATTACCCTTAGTTAGGAAGGCCGGAATGATGGTGTGGAAAGGGCGCTTACCTGGAGCTACTTGATTCGGGTGACCGTCTTCTAAGTTAAAACTCATACCGCGGTTGTGGAAGGCAATACCACCAGGAGCAACCACGCCAGAACCAAAGCCCTTAAAGTTCGACTGAATATAAGAAATCATCATGCCGGAATCATCAGCGGCGCAAAGGTACACGGTACCACCAGCGTGTGGGTCTCCAGCACCATAACTACCTGCTTGATTATGGTTAATCAGTGCGGCGCGACTAGCTAAATAGCCCCTATCCAATAGAGCACTCGTCGGCACTTTCATCGTGCTGGCATCAGAGACGTGAGCGTAAGCATCAGCAAAAGCCATACGCATGGCTTCTACTTGTAGATGAATGCGCTGCGCCGAGTTAGCGGGATATTGCTTAACATTGGCTGCTTGCAAAATGCCGAGCGCCATTTGCGCGGCGATACCGGAGCCATTCGGGGGAATCTCATGTAGGGTGTAATCACCATAATCAAAGGCTAATGGCTCAACCCATTCCGTTTGATTGGCCGCAAAATCCGCCATCGTAAAACAGCCACCCGTGCTTTGAGCAAAGTCGACCATGCTCTGCGCTAACTTACCGGTGTAAAAAGATTCACCTTCTGTATTGGCGATCTCACGCAAGGTATTGGCTTGAGCAGGGTAGCGCCAAAGTTGACCTGCATTAGGGGCCTTGCCCTCAATCAGAAACGATTCACTAAAACCAGGTTGATTCTTCAGAATAGGAATCGCTTCACGCCATTGACGTGCAATTACCGGTGAGACCGGAAATCCATTTTCTGCGTAATCAATCGCCCGTTTAAAAAGCTGTGCAAATGGCAGCTTGCCAAATTTGCGAGACAACTCGATCCATCCTGAGACCACGCCGGGCACCGTTACGGTATTCCAGCCAATCAGATCCATCGTCGCTTTGCCAGCAAAATAGTCCGGCGTCCAAACTGCAGGTGCACGACCAGAGGCATTCATACCATGCAGTTTTTTGCCATCCCAAATCAATGCAAAGCCATCGCCACCAATGCCATTCATGGTCGGCTCTACGACGGTCAGAGTAATCGCAGTGGCTAGGGCGGCATCCACCGCATTGCCACCGTTTTGCAAAGCTTCAATACCGGCTTGTGTAGCCAACGGCTGTGAGCTAGCAACGGCATTCTTGGCAAGGACTGGGGCGCGGGCGCCGCCAAAGGGGGGAGAAATCAGCATGGATCGAATGGGTTCTTTAGAAGGAGGATAGAGATGGATGCAGTATTGATTAATCGATCTTAATATTTGCTGATTTAACGGCCTTAGCCCATTTGTCTTTCTCAGTCAGAGTAAGCGCAGCGAGTTGTTCAGAGTTTGCAAACTGAGGGTGGATTCCTTGAGTTGCTAAGCGCGCCTTGAAGTCAGGGTTAGTCAAAATCTTCCGAATTTCTCTTTCCAGCTTCGCAACAATGGCGGGTG
>NZ_CP028940.1:351786-545682 GCF_013307205.1 Polynucleobacter arcticus
TAAACAAAGTGTATGACGGTAATACGACTGCAACTGTCAATCTGAGTGCAACACCGCTGGCTGGCGATACTGTTTCTTCAAGCTATACAGCAGCGAGTTTTCTAGATGCGTCTGTGGGTGGTGATAAACCAGTAAGTGTTGTGGGTATTGCAATAGCTGGAGCTGATGCAGCTAATTACCAGGCAAACAGTAGCGCCAGCACTACCGCTAGCATTACTCCGAATGGGGCGCCTGATCCTAGCAATAGCATTGTTGGACTAGAGGTAGTTCCAATAATCCCACCGGGTGCTAGCAACCAAGCACCCCTTGCCTTACAGGAAGATATGCGTAACGGCGTCTCGAGTCCGTCCATAGTACCCTTGGTCGGAACTGGGCTTGCATCTGGATCTTTACTTGCACTACGGGGATCAAATCAATCCAGCCTCCTGATCATTGCAGATCCACAAAAAGGGGCTGAGCTTCAATCACTCTTTCCTGCCCCAGTAATTACGCCCTATCGAGCACCTTACCGAGCCCCAAAACAAGGGCGTAATTAATAGTAGAAGAATGTGAAAATCTACACTAAACGTCTCGTCGCGTTGATGGCACTTGCTTCTATCACTAGCGCAGCCCATTATCTCGACAATCACATTGACCTCAGTCGTGATGCCAGAAACCTTGCGGCTTGGGTCATTGATTCGGCAAACAATCAAGATCTACCATTTATCATTATTGATAAGAAAGAGGCTAAGGTATTTATATTTCGGCCTAATGGCACCTTCTTGGCATCAAGTCCTGCATTAATCGGTAGAAAAATTGGCGACGATATCACTCCGGGGGTAGGACAGAAGAGATTAGCTGAAATTAGCATCGAGGAGAGAACAACGCCTGCTGGCCGCTACTTAGCTGGACTAGGTACAAGTATAGATAAATCGGAGTTAGTTTGGATAGACTACGAATCAGGTGTATCAATACACCCTGTGACCACAAGCAATCCGTCTGAACGTCGCCTTGAACGTCTAGCAAGCTCAAGAATCTCGGATCGTCGCATTACCTACGGCTGCGTTAATGTATCAAATCGCTTCTACAAAGAGGCTATACACCCGACATTTGAAAACAGTAGCGCAATTGTTTACATCCTTCCTGAAGTTCACTCTATAAAAACAGTGTTTGGAGCTGAAGCAGATTCATTCAGTCATCATGAATGATGATGCACCACGGCTAGTGATGTTAAGACAGAGGTTACTCAAATACTTTGATCTTTATTTGCAAAGATAGAGAGCCCGCCACTCTATTAGGAATGGTTGGAATCAGTAGTAGGTTCAGACCAATCAAATCACCCTCAAGCGATAAGGCGGGTAACACCGCAGGGAACCAGCCTCCATTATTGGTATTGGGATATCCATTAAACCCGCCTGCTACTACCCCGACATGGATTGGGCCTATAGCGATGGGCTGCCAATAGGCACCAATATAGTTTGACTGATGGTAATGACTATTGCGGTAGGTACCGGCAGTGAGTGAGGTAACCGAGGAAAACTTGTATTCAGCACCAAATCCATAATTGAAAGAATTAAAGTCTTGATTACGATCAAAGTGATATGAATACATCCCTGGATTTAGCCATAACTCGTTTTTTTTCGTAGGCTCAATAATCTCAATCAAGCTATATGAATCGGCTAAACAGTGAGAGCTTAATAGAAGAAGAGAAGTGAGGATTGATGCAGTAAATGACTTAATCATTTCGAATGCTTCAAATTGGAAAGAGGCGGTACTGCGCGCTTAGAAATCGCCAAACAACTAAATGCCCGTAACAGCACCGACCCCATGAGAATTATTTCGTTGCTGCTGGCTTGAGATCTTTTATTTGATCTTCAAAGAGCTTAATTTGCATCTCTACTTCGTCTTTGGTGATCCCATAAGCCTCCTGAATTTTTCCAGCTAACTCAATACGCTTACCTGCAATCAGATCAAGTTGGTCGTCTGTTAACTTTCCCCAGCGCGAGCGAATCTTACCCTTAAATTGTTTCCAATTTCCTTCGACGATATCCCAATTCATAAAAATTCCTTTCGTTGTATGAGGAATCATCGTAGGTTAGATTCATCCATTTCTTAGTGCGATGTCGTACAAAGCAGAATGTATTTTTATTCGCTGCCATATGTCTGCTACCGAACTGTGTTGAGTAAATTATTCCCGTAAATTGAACTTTTAGAAACTGATAAAAAAGGATCTCCCATGCTAGGAACGATTGTTTTAGTACTCTTAATTTTGATGTTATTGGGCGCCATTCCTGCATGGCCGCACAGTAGAAATTGGGGATATGCACCAAGCGGAGGACTGGGTTTAATTGTCATCGTGCTATTGATCCTTCTCCTCACCGGCAGAATTTAAATTCTTTACGAAAGAAATAAAATGAAAATTGATACTAGTTTTAAAGCGGTATTTGCCTCAATGATGATTGTTTCCGGACTAGCTGCCTGTGATAAGCCAGGCCCAGCCGAAACAGCAGGTAAAAAGATTGATCAAACAACTGAGAGCGTCAGCGCAGCTGTATCTAACTCAGCCGATAAGGCCAGCACAACTATCGCAGCACAAGGTAAAGAAGCTGGTCAAGCAATGAGCGATACTGAAATTACAGCAAAAATCAAAGCAATCTTGCTTAATGAACCTGGACTGGATTCTCTTAAAGTTACGGTTGATACAGTTAAGGGTATTGTGACCCTATCAGGATCTGTGGCGAGCCAAGACAAGGCGGATAAAGTGATTAAATTATCTAAATCAGTAGATGGCGTTAAATCAGTCAATAGTAAATTAATGATTTCTAAATAATTTAATTGATGACAATAAAAAAGCCGCTTCAAGCGGCTTTTTTATCTAGTAACTAAATCAGTTAACAGTAGATTTAGTCGAGTTTGATTTTGATTTTGGAGGATTTTTCTTTTGATCTTTTTCATACTGGTCATAGATATACCCTCCAGCTGCGCCAACTGCAGCACCGCCGGCAGCACCCCATAAGAGTCCACCACCTGTCAGAGCGCCGATACCAACGCCAGCTGCGGTACCGATGGCCGCCCCAGAAAGGGTTCGCTGTTGAGTGTCACTCATATTAGTGCAGGCAGATAACGCCAAGATGGATGAAGCTGATAAAACGAGAATGGTTGTTTTCATGATATTTTTCCTATTCGCTTAACGAACGATTTTGTTCACTGCATTTGCAGGCGACATACTTGAGGCATTGCAGGGAAAGCGTACCGCTAAAAAACGTAGCAATGTATCTGCTGCAGGTGCAGTGTTGTAGACGGGATTAGCCTTGACCCAATCAACAAATTGACCCATCACTTCTCTGCGCGAGGGTGCTGGCTGAGTTACACAAACGAAATCGGGTGCTCTTTGGGGATAACGCGTAACCAAATAACTGTCAAAAACCCCTTGACCATAGATATCGCAATACGTCTGTGGCGCTGGGCTAGACTGGTCACTACAAACACCCACTAACTCTGAAGTGCTGATTGCCATGGGGCTACCTGTAGCAGCCACTACTACTCCCGCAGACATCAGCAATGAAGCTACAACTATTGATAACTTTTTCATAAGCACCTTCTCTTTCCAATTTAGACTAATAAGAATCCAGTCTATTAAGCTCAATGGCATTGGTCTGTCTGCTATCAGACATAGGAAATTTAGCTTTGTAGGCGCTTTAATTAGAAGCTGAGTATTTCTCTTTGGCTTTTAAATACCCTATCTTGATGTGTTATCGGGTCCTTAAAATACATCTCTTTTGCTAAGAGCTGCAGCGGTTTTGAGAAGTCTAGGTCATATTCCTGATACGGCGTTAGGATTGGGTAGATCTGATCATGGCGTATTGGAATTCCGAGAGCGTTGAGGTGGCAGCGTAGTTGGTGCTTTTTACCGCTACCTGGAGTTAAGCGATATTTAGCCCAGGGTGTATTTACTTCAATCAACTCAATATACGTATCTGTATTTGCTACACCTTCCACCTCCTCCATTTGCAGGAAATGTTCAGACTCTTGAATATTACTCTGATAAGTCATGGGCAATTTATCAATCAGATCTTCTGAATATGGCGCGATAGCCTCATAGACTTTCTTCACTACCCGATCTCTAAAGAGGTTTTGATACTGCGCCCTCTCATTTGGATTGATTGAAAAAACCACTAAGCCAGCGGTATCACGATCGATACGATGAATTGGGCTCAATGTCTGTATACCGGTTTTCTTCTTGAGGCGATTGAGCAGCGTTTGATGTAAGTAAAGTCCACTTGGTGTGACTGGTAAAAAATGGGGTTTATCTACCACGAGAATATGTTCGTCCTGAAATAAGATTGACTCTTCAAAAGGAAGCTCTGGTTCACGGGCTAAGCGCCGAAAATACATTAAGTGGATATTAGGCAAGTAGGCATCACTGGCGGCGACCGCCTCCCCCTCCTGCGTGAACACCAAACCCTCTGCAAAACGGGCCTCCCACTCACTGGCGTCAATATGGGGGAAGTTCCCAATGAAAAAATCCAGCAAGCAAGGGTAATTCTGCCCTGCAGGCAAATAGACTCGAGAGGAGGAAACGCCTTCAGAGTTAACTTTCATAAACCTTGGATTTCGCTTTCAATTAGATTGATGGGATTATCGCCTCCCCAATAGCTATCCTCCAAAAACCCCTCTAAAATGAGGCGGCATTACATCAAAGAATAATCGGATCCAACAGAACTACAAGAACCATGTTTGAACTCTCCGCCTTCGACATCAGCTTACTGCTCGCCTGCGCCTTGTTTGCAGGACTGGTTGATTCCATTATGGGTGGTGGTGGCATGATTCAGGTGCCCGCTCTCTTTGCCGTGCTACCCGGCTTTCCACCGGCCACCCTACTCTCCGTTAATAAGTTTGGTTCGATTGTGGGTACCATTGGCTCAGCTATTCAGTACAGCAGAGCCAATAAAAGCCCTCGGGGCTTAGTCATGATTTCTTCTGCGTTTGCGTTCTTTGCCTCGGTTGCCGGCGCCTATCTTGTGACTCAACTGCCCACTCAATGGCTCAGGGGCGCCCTGCCATTTTTATTGATAGGCCTGCTCATTGTGAATATTAAATCCAGTGCAGGACTGATTCATGAACCCAAGCACCAGCACCATAAACAAAAAGCGATAGCCTCAACTGGTGCCGGAATCATTGGTTTTTATGATGGCTTTTTGGGGCCTGGGGCCGGTGCTTTTTATAAGTTGCTTTACACCCGCTTTTTAGGGTTTGATTTTTTACGCGCTGCAGCGCCCGCCAAGTGCCTCAATATTGCCTCCAATTTAGGGGCGCTTTGCGTCTTTTTCTATCTAGGATATTTTGACTGGAAGCTCGGCATACTCTTAGCCAGTGCCAACCTGATAGGCGGTCAAATCGGTACTAAGATTGCTATCAAACACGGTAATGCTTTTATCCGTAAGGGTTTCTTTATTCTGGTAACCGTACTCATCATTAAAACCTTCTATGATGCTTTCCTGAAATAGCTTGTCGTCTAAGCAACAACCGCCCTCGATCAGTCAATTTTTAATAGATTTATCATAATTTTCATAGTAAATTAGAACGATGCAGGTGCAGTTTCTTAACTAAAAAAATAGAGGGACAAATGAAAATACTATTACCAGTAGACGGCTCCAAATCCGCACTCAATGCAGCAAAGTATGTTGCTAAGTTAGCCAAAGATTTGCGTACCAAGCCTACCGTGACATTAATTAGCGTTCACGATGACATTGGCCTGGGCCATGTGAAGCAGTTTGTTGCCGCCAGTGTAGTCAATGACTATCTTCATGAAGTGAGTGAAAAAGAATTAAAGTCTTCTCAAAAGGCGCTGGATGCAGCTGGTGTAAAGCACAGCATGGTCATTAAGCGTGGCAATGTTGCTGGTGAAATTCTTGCTCTAGCAAATAAAGAAAAGTTTGATCTCATTGTGATGGGCTCAAAAGGTAGAACTGGCATTATTGATGCCTTGATGGGCTCCATTGCTCAAAAGGTTAGCAATACGGCCAAGCAGCCTGTTCTATTAATTAAGTAATGGTTAAATAGAACTCGGAGATTCATGCGTAACAGGCCGTCTTCATGACGGCCTTTTTTATGGGCTACACAATGAGCATTCTGCTTCTCTTATTTGCACCAGGCCTCTTCGCCATTTACTGGTTTATTCGCCTACAAATCTGCCTATCAAGAGTGCGCTACCTAGTCGATACCTACGGCATGGACCGTAAGAAGTTGCGTAAACTTTCCTGCAAAGAAATCAAAACACTGCGCAATTCAATTGATGCTCTTAGGCATACGGATGATGCATTTAGCCTAGAGAATCTTGTGAGGCCTTACAGAACTTAAAGTCTATCTTTTTGTAAAGTAGCGCTCTTTAAACCACAAAGCAACAGTTACCAAACCAATCATGATGGGTACCTCAACTAGCGGACCAATCACGGCTGCAAATGCGGCTCCAGAATTGATTCCAAATACGGCAATCGCTACGGCTATAGCTAGCTCAAAGTTGTTACTTGATGCTGTAAAGGATAAGGTGCAGCAACGCTTGTAATCAATACCCATCTTGCCTGTGACCAAGAAGGTCAACAGGAACATGATGAGGAAGAAGATGAGTAGAGGAACTGCAATCGTCAATACATCCATTGGCAGACTGAGAATGAGCTTACCCTTCAGGCTAAACATCACTACAATGGTGAATAGCAGAGCAATTAAGGTGAGCTTTCCGATACGGGGTACAAACTGCTCGTGGTATCGATCCTTGGACATGAACTTGAGCAGGACTACTCGAGTCAAAATACCAGCAATGCATGGCACGCCAAGATAGATAAAGACACTCTCTGCAATCTGCCCCATACTCACGCTGACAGTCGATGCCGCTAAACCAAAGTATGGCGGCAGAACTGTGAGAAAAACATAGGCGTACACACTAAAGAACAAGACTTGGAAGATGGCATTAAATGCCACCAGTCCCGCTGCATACTCCGTTGAGCCCTTGGCAAGGTCATTCCATACGATCACCATGGCGATACATGGCGCAATACCAATCAGAATCAAACCGGCCATATACTCCGGCTGATCTGGCACAAAGATGATGGCCAAAAAGAACATTAATACCGGCGCCACAATCCAGTTCATCAATATCGATATCAGAAAAATGCGCTTGTCTTTGAATACATCGGGTAAGTCTTCGTAACGCACTTTTGCAAACGGCGGATACATCATCAATATCAGTCCAATGGCGATGGGGATATTGGTAGTACCAACCTGAAATGAATTAACCAAACCCTCAATGCCAGGAAATACAAAGCCTAGGGCGATACCAAAAGCCATAGCGGCAAAGATCCATACCGTGAGGTAGCGATCAAGAAAAGAGAGTTTTTTAGTTAAGGTATTCATACTTGTGTTTAAGTTGTATTTAGACTGCGCTTAGATTGCGTTTAAATTGATATATGGATTGATTTCAGGGTCATAGAGTCTAATTTCTCCAGAGGCATGCTAGCCAGAATATCAATCCGTTTCTTGAGACCATTCATCACCGTATTAAATGCAGCTCTTTTTTCTAACTCAGTACCCTGCACTTGCGAGGGATCAGGAAAGCCCCAATGGGCTGTAGCCGGTTGCCCAGGCCAGAATGGACAAACCTCACCGGCAGCGTTGTCGCAAACCGTGATGATGAAGTCCATCTTTGGTGCATCGGGCTGCGCATAGACATCCCAGCTTTTAGATTTCAATAGTGCACGATCCATTCCTAACTCTGCCGCAATATCTGCCGCAATCGGATTAACGCTCGTCCCTGGAGTGGATCCTGCCGAGTAACCTGCAAACTTACCACTAGGGTGAGTAGATGCCAAAGCCTCGCCTAGTATCGAGCGTGCGGAGTTGTGGGTACAAAGAAAAAGAATGTTGTAAGTTTTCATATGGCTTTGGATTTCTTGAGAGTTTTATTAGGGGTGCATGGCTGTCCGCCGCAGCAGTTATCCAATAAGAATGCACTTAAGTCCTGCACTAAAGAGGCATTAGGGCGGTAAATCAGATGACGACTTTGGCGCTCGACGAGTAGTAAATTAGCCTGTACTAATTCCTTCAAATGAAAGCTCAGAGTCGCATTGGGAATGCCCAGCTTTTCAATAATTTCACCGGGAGTTAAACCAAGTTCACCACGCTGCACAATCAGTCGGAATATATTGAGGCGGGATTCTTGGCCTAAAGCTAAAAAGGCGGCAATAGCATGAGTGTTTTTCATATTTCCAATTATATGGAAATATATGACAAATTGATGACGAATTTCGTATGAAATAGGGGCATTAAAGCCCCCATCATCACTTGGACTACTTTTTCAACTTCCCAAAGGCTGCTGCCATTGCATTATTCATTGGGGGCGCAGATCTTCTATCTTCCTGGGGCTTTCTGGCTTCTGAGGGTCTTGGAACTACGGGGCGATTTACTCTTTGCTCAGGTTTTGTACCTGGGGTGGCTTTGGGAGCCTCATCAGATAGGCGCATAGTCAGTGCAATGCGCTTGCGCTTTTCATCCACCTCTAGCACTTTAACCTTAACGACCTGCCCCGCCTTTACTACGGTGTGTGGATCTTTAACAAAGGTATTAGCTAAGGCAGAGATGTGCACGAGACCATCTTGATGCACGCCGATGTCAACGAATGCACCAAATGCTGCAACGTTTGTTACAACACCTTCCAAAATCATATCCACCTTGAGATCGCTGACTTTTTCCACGCCATCCTTAAATGTCGCTGTAGTGAACTCAGGACGTGGATCGCGTCCAGGCTTTTCTAGCTCTTTGATGATGTCCGTCACTGTTGGCAAGCCGAACTTTTCATCGGCATACTTTTCAGGACTGAGGCCTTTGAGTATTCCTGCATCCCCAATCACTTCCTTTACACCCTTCTGGATATCCTTAAGAATCTTCTCTACCAAGGGATAGGATTCTGGATGAACTGCGGAGGCATCTAAAGGATCTGAACCGTTCATGATTCGCAAGAAACCTGCTGCTTGCTCAAAGGTCTTATCACCTAAGCGCGGTACGCTACGTAGGTCTGCTCTAGACTGAAAAGCACCATGACTATCCCGATAAGAAACAATGCCTTCAGCAACCGTGTTGCTGAGGCCTGAAACTCTTGCAAGCAAAGGGGCTGAGGCGGTGTTCACGTCGACACCGACAGCGTTCACACAGTCCTCCACGACTGCCACCAATGACTTTGCTAATTGCGTCTGCATCACATCATGTTGATACTGTCCAACGCCAATCGACTTGGGATCAATCTTTACTAGCTCTGCTAGTGGATCCTGCAATCTTCTTGCAATCGATACTGCCCCACGCAAAGACACATCCATACCAGGTAATTCTTTTGAGGCGTACTCTGATGCTGAATACACTGATGCACCAGCTTCGGAGACCACAATCTTCGTCAGCTTGAGTTCTGGCCTAGCTTTAATCAAATCTTGTGCAAGCTTGTCAGTCTCACGGGATGCGGTGCCATTGCCAATTGAGATCAAGGTAGCCTGATGCTTTTCAGCCAGTTTGGCTAGCGTATGCAGCGAGCCATCCCAGTCATTCTTAGGCTGATGCGGATAAATTACCTCGGTATCTACCACCTTGCCAGTGGCATCCACTACCGCAACTTTCACACCAGTTCGCATGCCGGGGTCAAGGCCAATAGTGACCTTGGGTCCTGCAGGGGCCGCTAATAGTAAAGCCTTTAAATTTCGTGCAAATACATTAATCGCTTCGGTTTCAGAGCGCTCGCGTAGGGAGCTCATGAGCTCGGACTCCAAATGCATGGAGCACTTAATGCGCCAGGTCCACCGAACGGTCTCGGCCAACCACTGATCAGCAGGACGACCCTCATTTTTAATCTTAAATTGATTGGCAATACGGGACTCGCACGGATTATGGGGGGCATCCCATTTCGGTTTTTCTGCTTCGGTATCTAGACGAAGATTGACCGTTAACATCTGCTCACGACGGCCTCTAAATAAAGCCAATGCGCGATGTGATGGAATAGCTTGAATAGGCTCAAAATAATCAAAGTAATCAGCAAATTTCTCACCCTCTTGCTCTTTACCAGGAATGACTTTGGACTCTACAACGCCATGATCCTGCAAATATGTTCTTAGTGATTGAACCAGACCAGCATCTTCTGCAAAGCGTTCCATCAGAATTTGACGGGCGCCTTCCAGCGCAGCTTTGGTATCTGCTACACCAGGGTTATCACCTTGGTCTGAAGTAAAAGCCTCCCTGATGTATTTAGCTGCCTCTACTTCTGGCTCAAGCATTGGACTTGCTAGTAAGTCATTTGCCAACGGCTCTAATCCTGCCTCAAGAGCTATTTGTGCCTTGGTACGGCGCTTGACCTTATAGGGAAGGTACAGATCCTCTAAACGTGTCTTATCCTCGGCTAGCATAATAGCCTTGAGTAGCTCAGGCGTCATCTTGCCCTGCTCGTCAATCGAAGAAACGATCGCCTTACGACGCTCTTCGAGCTCTCGTAAATAACCTAGGCGATCTTCCAATAAGCGCAACTGCGTGTCATCTAATCCACCAGTAACTTCCTTACGATATCGGGCGATAAAAGGAACGGTAGCTCCTTCATCCATGAGGGCAATAGCGGCTGCTACTTGAGCGGGTTTAGCAGCTAGCTCTTGGGCAAGACGTTGTTCAATGGATGGCAGCATGAAATGATGTATTTACTGAGGTTTTAAGAATATGAGTATCGAAGAAAAATAAGAGCCACCCAAAGGTGACTCTTATTAAACTATCAGCGCGACTGATGAAAACAACTCGGCAAAATTACTCGCGAGAAGCTTTCTTGCGGTCATGCTCTTTCAGGTAACGCTTACGAATACGGACGCTTTTCGGCGTTACTTCCACCAACTCATCATCACTAATAAACTCAACCGCATATTCCAGAGTCAAATCAATTGGCGTTACTAAACGAACTGCTTCGTCAGTACCTGAAGAACGAACGTTTGTTAATTGCTTACCTTTAATCGGATTCACAACTAGATCGTTATCGCGACTATGAATACCAATCACCATACCTTCGTACACAGGATCACCGTGTTTTACGAACATACGGCCACGATCTTGTAATTTCCAAATAGCATAGGCAACTGCTTCACCGTCATCTTGGCTAATCAATACGCCGTTATGGCGCTCACCCAAAATGCCATCTTTAGCTGGAGCATAGCAATCAAATGTATGACTCATCAAACCGTTACCGCGAGTCATAGTCATGAAGTCGCCCTGGAAGCCGATCAGGCCACGTGCAGGAATGCGGTACTCAAGACGGGTACGACCTTTTCCGTCACTCACCATATCTTGCAGTTCGCCCTTACGCTTACCTAAGTCTTCCATCACGGCGCCTTGAGTAGCATCTTCTACGTCTACCGTTAAGTTTTCGTATGGCTCCATCTTGACGCCGTTCTCTTCGTGGAACACGACGCGTGGACGGGAAACGGCCATCTCGTAGCCTTCACGACGCATAGTTTCAACCAAAATCGTCAAATGCAACTCACCACGGCCAGAAACTTCAAACACGGTATCGTCATCAGTTTGGCGAACACGCAAAGCCATATTGGCTTTCAATTCACGGTCAAGACGCTCACGAATCTGGCGGCTCGTCACAAACTTACCTTCACGACCAGCCAATGGGCTGGTGTTGACCATGAAGTTCATGGTCAAAGTAGGCTCATCAATCTTGAGCATTGGCAATGGATCTGGCTTATCAACCGCACATACAGTTGTACCAATCGCCAACTCTTCAATACCGTTGATGAGGGCGATATCGCCAGCAACAGCCTCTTCAACGATTTCGCGCTCTAAACCTTTAAATTTCAATACTTGATTGATACGACCTTTGAATGGCACGCCATCAGGACCGTTCATGCATACCACTTCCATACCTGACTTCACACGTCCACGGCTAATACGGCCAACGCCAATCTTACCGACATAGCTGTTGTAATCAATAGAAGAAATCTGGAATTGCAAAGGACCATCTGGATCGTCATCACGCACAGGGACGTATTTCAGAACAGCGTCAAACAATGGGCGCATATCACCTTCGCGCACATCTTCTGTTGTACCTGCATAGCCATTTAATCCTGATGCATAGATGATTGGGAAATCGAGCTGCTCTTCGGTAGCGCCGAGCTTGTCAAACAACTCAAAAGTGGCATTGATGACATAGTCGCAACGTGCACCCGGGCGATCAACCTTGTTGATCACAACAATAGGCTTCAAACCAAGAGCCAAGGCCTTTTTGGTCACAAAGCGAGTTTGTGGCATTGGTCCTTCAACCGCATCCACCAAGAGCAAAACACCGTCAACCATGGAGAGCACACGCTCTACTTCACCACCGAAGTCGGCGTGTCCTGGTGTATCAACGATGTTGATATGTGTGCCGTCGTATTCCACTGCACAGTTCTTGGACAAAATAGTAATGCCACGCTCTTTTTCTAAGTCATTTGAGTCCATGACGCGTTCGGTCATTTTTTCATTAGAGCGGAATGTGCCAGATTGGCGTAAGAGTTGGTCAACCAAAGTAGTTTTACCGTGGTCAACGTGGGCGATGATGGCGATATTACGAAGTGCGCGTTTAGTCATGTGAAGCTTCTAAAGTTAAGAATATGAAATTCGGGTTAGTTAAGGTTAATCAGTTAATAAGTCAAAAATGTTAATGGGCAGAAGAAATCAAACGCTTGGGATGCAACACCCCAGAGCGCCAATCGCCAGTACCAATAAAGTTATGAGGAGCAGCCGTAGCACGATAGATGCGCACGAGTGCCTCAATAGACGGCATGTTGAGCGGGACGCGTTGCCCCATCTCTAAACGCTTTGCTTGCTGCTCATCTACCGTTAAGTGCGGCAATGTTTGCAAGAGCGCATCGACTGGCAAAATATAGCTAGAGCTGTCTTGCAAGCCTTTTTGAATCGATTCGATTGTGAAAGACTGCTCTAAAGTGAGGTGACCTACTTCAGTCCGGCGCAAGCCAACTAAGTGTGCGCCACAGCCTAAGGCTCTGCCAATGTCTTCTGCCAATACGCGGATGTAGGTACCCTTACTGCAGCTGACCTCTAAAGTGGCTTCAGGCCAATTGATATTGGTCCAGCGAATCGCATGAATCGTAATATCCCGTGGAGCACGCTCTAACTCAACGCCGGCACGAGCGTATTCATACAAAGGTTTGCCATCGCGCTTGAGCGCAGAATACATCGGGGGAACCTGGCTAATAGGGCCGGTAAATGCGGGTAGCAACGATTCCAGCGCCAACTTCATAGCAACTTCATCAGCGAATACCGGGAGTGGCAGCTCTTCAATCACTAGACCTTCAGCATCGCCCGTATCGGTGCGCTGACCAAATTTCACCTGAGCGATATAGGTCTTATCGGCCTCAAGCAAATCCTGGGAATATTTAGTTGCCTCGCCCAAACAGATCGGTAGCAAGCCAGTTGCCATAGGATCTAAGGTGCCTGTATGCCCTGCTTTTTCTGCGTTCAATTTACGTTTCACTGCTGTGACTGCACCTTGCGAGCTCATGCCAAAAGGTTTATCAAGCAAAACAACACCATCGATACGTACTGGCATGAAATTAAGCGCTCTCGTCTTTACGGTCACTGCGATCACTATCTACCGCTTGATCAATTAAACGAGACATTTCAATGCCGTGCTCAACAGAACTGTCATAGTGAAAATGCAGAGTTGGCACAGTATGAATATGCAGACGCTTAAACAATAAAGAATGTAAGTAGCCTGCCTTATCCTGAAGCGCTTTCAATGCTACCTCAGGCTCGGCGCCCAAAACGGTAAAAAATACTTTTGCATGCGCTAAATCTGGCGTCAGCTCAATACTTTGTAAAGTAATTAAACCCAAGCTAGGGCTACGCAACTCCCGAGGAATGAGCTCGGCCAGGTCTCGCTGAATTTGATCGGCGAGACGCTGGTTGCGATGAGGGCTAGTTTTATGCATATGCTCTATAGATCTTAGAGTGTTCTAGCAACTTCAGTTACTTCAAACGCTTCGAGTTGATCGCCTTCTTTGATGTCGTTGTAGCCTTTTAATGACAAGCCACACTCAACACCGGCACGGACTTCTTTTGCATCATCTTTAAAGCGCTTGAGAGAATCCAACTCACCACTCCAGATCACCACGTTTTCACGCAAGAGACGAACGCTGGAGTTGCGCTTGACAACACCTTCGAGGACCAAACAACCCGCAATTGCGCCTACTTTAGATACCAAGAAGACTTGACGAATCTCCACCATACCGGTGATTTCTTCTTTCTTGTCTGGTGTCAACATGCCGCTTAAGGCTGCCTTGACCTCATCTACTGCGTCATAAATAATGTTGTGATAACGAATATCTACACCATTGTTTTCAGCTAACTTACGCGCTGCACCATCTGCACGAGAGTTAAATCCGATGATGACTGCTTTGGAGGCAACCGCTAAGTTCACGTCAGTTTCAGTAATACCGCCCACGGCTGCGTGAACAATTTGAACCTTCACCTCTGCAGTCGACAGTTTCTGTAATGACTGAGATAAGGCTTCTTGAGAACCTTGTACGTCCGCTTTAATGATGAGTGGCAACAACTTGGCTTCAATCGCGCCCTCTTCCATGTTTTCCATCATGGTTTCGAGCTTGAATGCTTGCTGTTTAGCCAACTTCACATCGCGGAACTTACCTTGGCGGAAGAGTGCAATCTCACGAGCTTTACGCTCATCAGGCACAACTTGTACTGACTCACCAGCTGCAGGAACTTCAGATAAACCTTGGATCTCTACTGGAATGGATGGACCAGCTTCGTTACATGGCTTACCGTTTTCATCCAACATCGCACGAACACGACCGTAGGTTGAACCAGCCAACAACATATCGCCACGCTTGAGCGTTCCAGACTGAACGAGTACGGTTGCTACAGGACCGCGGCCCTTATCCAAACGCGCCTCAATAACAAGACCTTGTGCTGGAGCATCCTTGGCTGCTTTGAGTTCCAAAATCTCTGCTTGCAAAAGGACGTTCTCGAGCAGTGCATCGATACCATCACCTGTTTTTGCAGAAACACCAATAAATGGTATGTCGCCGCCGTATTCCTCAGGAACCACTTGCTCAGCAACCAATTCTGTTTTGACGCGCTCTAAATTGGCATCCGGTTTATCGATCTTATTGATTGCCACAACAATTGGCACACCCGCTGCTTGCGCATGGTGGATCGCCTCTTTCGTTTGCGGCATCACACCGTCATCTGCTGCGACCACTAGGATCACGATATCAGTTGCCTTGGCACCACGAGCACGCATTGCCGTAAAGGCTTCGTGACCCGGGGTATCGAGGAAAGTAATCATGCCGCGCGGCGTTTCAACGTGATAAGCGCCAATATGCTGGGTAATACCACCGGCTTCGCCAGTAGCTACTTTTGCAGCACGAATCTTATCGAGCAAAGAAGTTTTACCGTGGTCAACGTGACCCATTACTGTAACTACTGGTGGACGTGAGAACAATTCCGCGTCATGGCCAGCAATACCGAGATCTAAATCTGGATCATCTAATTTGGCAGCATGGGCTTTATGGCCCATTTCTTCCACGATGATCATTGCGGTATCTTGATCCAAGATTTGGTTGATCGTCACCATCTGACCCATACCCATCAAGAGCTTAATGACTTCTGCACTCTTGACAGCCATTGCATGAGCTAACTCTGCAACGGTAATGGTTTCTGGGACATTGACATCTCGCACAATGGCTTCAGTGGGTACTTGGAAGTTCGTGTCGACATTGGCCTCAGCAATTTGACGTTGCTTTCTTCTGCCGCCACCGGAACGCCAACCACCGACGCCACCAGAGCTATCGCCACGAGTCTTAAGGCCACCAGGTTTCTTGGCGCCCTCTTCTTGCCAGGTAGATGAAGTCTCGGCAGACTTAATCGTCTTGCCGCCAACTTTAGCAACTACCTTCTTCTTATCATCCGCACCCTCAACCTTAGCAGGTTTGTGTAAGGTGCCTTTTTTAGCTTCTTCAGCAGCAATCTCACTTGGTGCCTTCAGGACGCGTGCTGGAGCACTCATCATGTCACGAATAGCCAAGGCCTCAGCTTCAGCAGCGGCGCGACGTTTAGTAATATCAGCTAACTGCGCCTTGTTGGCATCAGCGATCTCTTTCGCAGCTTTATCAGCTTGGGCTTTCTTATCAGCCGCTTTAGCAGCAACTGCAGCAACATCAGCCTCTGAGTTCACTTCTTTTACAGGCGTTGGCTCAGCAATACTTGCAGCAGCCGCAGCATCCGCTTCTTTTTGGCGGGCATCTTCAGCCGCTTTCATTTCTGCTTCTTGACGAGCCAATAATTCAGCTTGACGCGTTGCTTCAGCCGCACGTTTTTCTAACTCTTCTGCAGAAAGAATTGGCTTAGCTGGAGTAGTAGGCGCAACTTCTTTAGCTTCTGGAACAGGAGCCTCTTCAGGAGCCTTATCTCCCGCCTTAACTAGCACGCGCTTTTTACGAACTTCAACCTGAACGGTACGAGTGCGTCCTGCAGAATCTGCCTGACGAATCTCGGAGTTTTCGCGCTTGATCAAAGTAATCTTTTTGCGATTACCCGTATCCGCACTACCGTGCTCTTTTTGCAAATGCTCAAGCAGGACAGTCTTGTCCTTTTCGGTAATGCTGTCGTCTTCAGAACCTTTTTCGACACCAGCCGCCTTCAACTGCTCCAGAAGGTCTGGCGCGGTACGTTTTAATTCTTTAGCGAGTACTTTTACTGTTGTTGCCATGCACTACTTCCTCTCATGAAGTAAACCAATGTTCGCGCGCTTTCATGATGAGCGTTTTCGCGGTTTCTTCGTCAATTTGTGTCGCCTCAACTAGCTCATCAACAGCCAGTTCAGCTAAGTCGTCACGGGTATGAACTTGATTGTCAGCAAGCTTAGCAATCAATTCAGTGGTCATTCCCTCTAGGGAACGTAAATCTTGTGAGACTTCGCCAACGCGCTCTTCTTTAGCCAATTCCATGGTCAAGAGAGAGTCACGTGCGCGAGTACGCAATTCATTTACTGTGTCTTCATCGAATGAATCGATTTCCAACATTTCAGAAAGGGGTACATAAGCAACCTCTTCCAATGTGTTGAAACCTTCTTCAATCAAGATGTCAGCTACTTCTTGGTCAACGTCCAATTTATCCATGAACAACTGACGCACTGAAGCAGCTTCTTTTTCAGTTTTCTCAGCAGACTCTTCAGGAGTCATGATGTTGATTTGCCAACCAGTCAAGTCACTTGCCAAGCGCACGTTTTGTCCGCTACGGCCAATAGCAATTGCTAAGTTCTCTTCATCAACCACCACATCCATTGCGTGACGCTCTTCATCAACCACAATTGAAGATACTTGAGCTGGAGCTAAAGCACCAATCACAAACTGCGCTGGGTCTTCAGACCACAATACGATATCCACTGCTTCGCCGGCCACTTCGTTACGTACCGCAGTAACGCGTGTGCCACGAACGCCAACACAGGTGCCGATTGGATCAATACGCTTGTCATAAGTAATCACCGCAATCTTGGCGCGGATACCAGGGTCGCGAGCTGCACCCTTAATCTCTAACAAGCCCTGCTCCATTTCTGGGACTTCATTCTCAAACAACTTGATCAAGAAATCTGGGCAGGTGCGTGAGAGTTCAATCTGTGGTCCACGAGCTTCACGATCCACTTTGAGGATGTAAGCGCGTACGCGGTCGCCAGAACGCAAGTTCTCTTTTGGAATCATCTGATCGCGACGCAGCAATGCTTCAACGCGGCCAGACTCAATAATTAAACCGTTCTTGTCAGCGCGCTTGACGGTACCGGTCATGACTTTTTCGCCACGCTCGAGGTAATCGTTCAAAATCTGCTCACGCTCAGCATCGCGGATGCGTTGCAAGATCACTTGCTTGGCAGCCTGCGCACCAATACGGCCAAAGGCTAAAGATTCGATTTGCTCTTCGATGTATTCACCAACTTCCATGTCGGGGAATTGCTCAAGTGCCTCAAAATGCAAGATCTCTTTATCTGGCTCTTGAAGTCCAGCTTCATCAGGAACAACCAACCAGCGACGGAAGGTTTCGTATTCACCAGACTCGCGATCAATCGATACTCGAATATCTACATCTTCTGTCGGGTAACGCTTTTTAGTGGCTGATGCCAACGCCATTTCTAGCGCCTCAAACACAATTGCTTGATCTACGTTCTTTTCACGCGCTAAGGCGTCTGCCAACATGAGAACTTCTCGGCTCATGACTTTCTTCCTTTGAAATCAATAACAGGGACCAGCCGAGTCTTATCGACCTCGGCTAAAGAAAACTCCAATTGAGACTCAGCACCATCAGTGCCTTCGAACAACAAACCAAATTTCGCGTCAGGCGAATCTAATTCACCAGTCAGCAAACCTTGCAACACACCACGAAAATTCTTACGATTGCCAACGGCAACACGCAACTTCATATCTACTTCCATCCCAGAAAACCGCTCAAAATCCGCTGCGGATTTCACTGGGCGATCCAGTCCAGGAGAGGAAATCTCTAAACGCTCAAAAGGAATGTTCTCTACTGGCAATGTGTAGCTCAGTTGATGACTCACTTTTTCGCAATCTAAAACAGTAATCAAACGTTCGTAATCGGGGTTTTCGATCGTGACACGCAGCAAACCTCCGGCTTCACGCTCGATTTCCACTAGCGTGTACCCTAAGTTTTCTACCTCTGCAGAAATAATCCGCTGATCTTTCAAAACAACCCTTCAATGCAAAACGGCAAAAAAAAATGGGCTTCAAAGCCCATATTCTCGAAATTCAGAACAGGCCGACTTACGTTGATCGCAACATCAGTCGGTAACTACCCAAAACAGCAGAAACTGCTATAAGACCAAAATTATAGCCGATTTGGAGGAAAACCGATCAAAATCAGAAGCTTTCGCCCGGATCTCGAGGCTTTCTAGGTCCCTTATTAAAGGGTTTGCGCCCTTTTGGTGCGCCCCGTTTAGGGCCATTTCCAGGGTTTTGAGGGCTAGCACTCACAAAAGCGGACTGGCCATGGTGCACTTTCTTGCCTTTGTTGCGATTCTGGCCCTGAGCCCCGCCCTGGCCACCACCTTGACCGCCCTGCCCAGCTCCTTGACCTGGTCGGCCGGCATTAGTGCGACCTCGGAAGGGACCGCGTCCTTCGCCTGAGCCACCGCGACCGCCAGCAGGCTTATCGCCCCGGCTTTGATGGGTTAGCCCATTGTGACCACTGGCTAAGGTCAATGCATCACGCGAACCCCAATAAGACACTGAGGTTTGCATTGGATCTGGTTGAAAGTCTTCGCTAGCAGGAGAGCGGCGATCGCGGCTCTGTGCATTCGGATTGCGACCCTTGTCTTGCGGCTGAGGCATTTTTAAGCCTACAAACTTCATCAGGTTATAGATACCGCCAGCCTCAATCTCCTCCCACTTTCCTCGTCTTAAGCGTGGAGGAAGTAAGAAAATGCCGTAACGCGTACGAATCAAGCGAGAAACGACATGCCCGACTGCTTCAAACATGCGGCGCACCTCACGGTTGCGGCCTTCAGTCAAGGCAACGTGATACCAACGGTTTGCACCTTCCCCGCCACCCATGGAAAGACGTAAGAATTTAGCTTGGCCGTCATCGAGCGTGATGCCACTCTTTAATAGTGCTGTGTTTTCTTGACTCAGATCACCCAAAATACGGACAGCGTATTCACGCTCGACTCCGTAACGAGGATGCATTAAACGATTAGCCAATTCACCTGAAGTGGTGAATAACAAAAGACCTTCAGTATTAAAGTCCAGGCGCCCTACTGCAATCCAACGGCCTTGACGCGGCTTTGGCAAGCGATCAAATACGGTTGGACGACCTTCTGGGTCGGACTGACTAACGATTTCACCTGAAGGCTTGTGATACATGATGACGCGTGGTGGCTTAGTCTGGATCTTGCGATGCACCGGTTTGCCATTGATGCGTACTTGATCGGTTGGACCAATGCGCTGACCAATATGTGCTGGCAAGCCATTTACCGAAACACGACCCTGGATAATCAAATCCTCCATATCGCGTCGTGAACCCATACCAACATCTGCCAATACCTTGTGCAGCTTCACAGTATCTTCATCGTCAGCATCATCGTCTAGACCATCGAGGTCAGACCACACTTCATCACGCAAACTGAGTGGCAAATCATCAATGTTTGCGAATTGCAAACTGCTCATCTCATCTTCACTAGGAACATCCGCATCCTCATCGTGACGCACACGTTGCGCACGACGTTCAGCACCAGTCTGATGAGAAATTTCATTCTCATTTAAGCCATCCGGATTTTTTGTTTCAAGCGCTTCGGGCGCATCTAATGCGGCATCAAACTCCCCGGAAACTACTGATGCAAATAGAGCTTCACTCTCTGCTGGATTGGGGGCGATTTTGACAGCGTGATTATTTCCACCTTCACGCGGAGCGTGAGATTCACCCCCCTCACGACGAGGCCGATCCTTATTGAAGGGTCGCTTCTTATTTGAGGGGTGTTTACCGGCACCTGAACCTTGACGGCGTGGACGACGTGGCCCACCCTCGCGTCCTTCAGTCTTCGCACCATCTACAGCGGAAGGCGTGGACTCACTATGAGATGAATTATCCGATGTCGGTTTAATCGGGGATGAATCGTTTTCGTTGGGGCTTGTCATTAATAATTATTTTGGTTCGTCTGATTTTGCTTCAGACTCTGGGGTAACTTCTTCTGTTGTTTCTTCTGTTGTTTCTTCTATTGTTTCTTCTGTTGCTTCTTCAGCAATCACTTCAGCGATGTCCACGCTTTCTGCTTGAATAATAGGCTGACCGCTCTCATCTAACTCAATCACTATCTCAACCGTAGCACTTGCATCAAATTCCATTACTGCTTGACCTAACTGCTCAGCAGCAGCCATCGGCGCAGCATCTTCTAGCATCGGCAAGCTTTGTAAATTAGTGAGGCTCAAATCATCTAAAAACTGTTTTGTTGTTGCATATAAGCCTGGTCGACCAATAGTCTCTTTGTGACCAATCACCTCAACCCAACCGCGATCTTCCAATTGCTTCATTACGTTGCTGCTGACTGCAACACCACGAATCTCTTCGATTTCGCCACGCGTGACAGGTTGACGGTAGGCAATAATTGCCAAGGTCTCCATCACCGCACGAGAATACTTGGGTGGCTTTTCTGGAGTCAGACGATCAAGATATTCGCGCATCGCTAAGCGACTCTGAAAACGCCAGCCAGTAGCAATGTGCACTAACTCCATACCGCTATCGTCCCAAGCCTTTTGCAACTCTAAAAGGATGTCATCAATCTCACCAGCGGCCATGTCTTCGACAAATAAGCGCGTGAGATCAGCAACGGTGAGTGGTTCTTGCGCGCACAAGAGGGCTGTTTCAATTACGCGTTTATTGTGATCATCCATAAAATTCGGGCTATCAGGTCTGGGCCTGATGAGGCTATAAAAATGTAGTTCAGTAATGGGTTGGTGGTTTTCTGGTGGCGCTCTTTAGCTAAACGGGCAATACATCTCCGAAAATCCTACTGAAAGAGCTGCCCGCACTGTAACGAAATCATTTTCGCTCACCTTCCGCCATTATAGGGGAGGCTCAATACAATAGCTATATGCACGAAATTACAGCCCTAATCCCACCTTTATCCTTTGAGACTGATTCAAGACGCCGTTTTTTAGGCTTAGGGCTGGGTTTAGGTGCCCTGATTGGAGGCTCAAGCCTGACTGGGTGCAGCTTAATGAGCAGTCGAAAACCGATTGTCGGCCTAGTTCTCGGGGCGGGAGCAGCTCGCGGGTTTGCCCATATTGGCGTGATTAAGGCGCTTGAGGCTCAAGGTATCAGGCCCGACATCGTGGTGGGTAGCAGTGCGGGGAGCATCATTGCTGCATTACTGGCCTCTGGCGCCACCGGTAATGAGCTCAACCGACTTGCCCTCAATTTGGATGAAGCCACTATTGCCGATTGGGGCTTGCCCTTTGCTGGGAGATTTGGTGGACTCATTAAAGGGGATGCCCTTCAAAATATGGTGAACCGCGAAGTCCAAAATAAGTCTATCGAGCAAATGCGCATTCCCTTAGGTATTGTGGCTACCGACTTACAGTCTGGCAAAGGCGTTCTATTTAGATCTGGTAATACGGGCCTAGCAGTGCGTGCCTCTTGTAGTGTCCCCGGCATTTTCCAGCCGGCCATTATTAGCGGTAAAGAGTATGTGGATGGCGGCCTAGTCGCACCCGTCCCAGTAAGTTACGCTAAACAAATGGGTGCAACTCTCGTGATTGCAGTCAACATTTCTTCGGAGCCTGTTCATCAAGACGCCAGCGGTACTTTCGGCGTGATGCAGCAGACCATCTCCATCATGCAGCGGAGCATCAATCAATATGAACTCAAAAGTGCTGACGTTGTGATCACACCTCTACTGAAGCAAATGAGTAGCGGTGATTTCAGATCCAGAAATGCTGCAATCTTGGCTGGCGAGGTGGCCGCGCAAGAGCAGATGGGTTTGATTAAGGAAAAACTTAGAGGCTAAGGCTGGCGCTAGAGCTGGGGTTGGGGTTGGGACCATAGCTGGCCCAGAACTTAAAGGTTGCGTGATTTACGCTTGAGCTTATTCACTTCGTTCAACAACTCTTTACGCTCCGAGTCCCCTAGGTTGTCGCTACCGTCTAAACGGCGTGCACCATCAAAACGCTTGTCCCAATAGAGACTACCCAGATCATCTACACGTACGCTGGTACCTTTTGAGGGAGAGTGAATAAATTTGTTGTCGCCAACGTAAATGCCGACATGGGAAAAAGTGAGGCGCATGGTGTTGAAGAACACTAGATCACCAGGCTGTAATTCATCGCGAGTAATTGGCTTGCCTACACGACTCATTTGAGTCGACTTACGCGGCAATAAAAATCCTAACTTATCTTTAAAAACGTAGCCAACAAAACTGCTGCCGTCTAAACCCGATTGTGGCAACTCAGCATCCCAGCGATAACGCACACCAATCACTTCCATGGCTCGATTAATCAACTCGTCTGATTTGACTGTAACGGAATCAGCCAAGCGATCAGATACTCGGGCAAAGTAAGACTTGCCCACCTGAAACATGGTTTCTTTAGGAGCGTCTTTGGCAATCTCAAGGGAGGACTCTTTTGCGGCATCAGCCGCAGAATCAGCCGCAATTGCCGGATGAGTGGCGAGCAAGATTACTAGCAACAACGCCATGGGCATCTGCTTGACTAGCACTGGCAGTCGGTCTTTTTGAAAGGACATTCGATCATTCTATCAAAGAAGCCCCATTTAACCAAATAAGAGATATTTTTCTAAGCTATTGTTTTCAATAGAAAATTTATCATTATTGGCCATGAATACACCAATTTAGGGCCTTGCAGGATCCTTTTTTGCCAGACCCTAAGTCAGTTCAGCGGCTGTAAAAAGTGCTTTGGTATAACTCTGACGAGGATGCTGAATCATAGTCTCGGTATCCCCAAACTCAACCACTCGACCCTCTTTAAGAACCATGATCTCGTGTGACATTGCCCGAATCACCGCCAAATCGTGACTAATCATGAGGTAGGCCAAGTTGTATTTTTTCTGAAGCTCGGTCAGCAAGGCAAGTACTTGTTTTTGAATCGAGACGTCTAATGCCGAAGTCGGTTCATCCAAGACCAAAATCTGCGGTTTCAGAATGAGAGCGCGAGCAATGGCAATTCGTTGCCGCTGACCGCCAGAAAATTCATGGGGATAACGCAGGAGCGCCGAGCGATCCATTCCAACCTCTCGCAAAATATCTAAAACGCGAGATTCTCGCTCTGTTGCCGACAACTTGGGAAAATGGACATCTAGGCCTTCTGCAACAATTTGCATCACATTCATCCGCGGAGAAAGCGAGCCGAATGGATCCTGAAAAATGACCTGCAAGCCCGAACGCATCGCTCGGCGCTCTACTGGCTTCAGCTGTTGCCAATCAGAGCCGAGCACATCTACCTCGCCAGTAATTTGCGCAGCAGAATCACCTAGCAAACCTAAGACCGCCATACCTAAAGTGGTTTTGCCGGATCCAGATTCACCAATGACGCCAATCGTCTGACCTTGTTTCAGCTCAAAACCAACTTTACGAAGCACCTGATGTCTTGGTGATTTTTTAAACCAGCCTACTGAATCCGTCCCCGGATAGGAGACCGATAAATTTTCAGTCTTCAATAGGACCGGCGCCAATGGCATGACTGGCGCTAGAGCACGGACCGGCTCGCTATTCACTAGGGCTTTTGTATACGGATCTATTGGATGCTTGAACACTTGTGTAGTGAGGCCCACTTCGATGAGCTTGCCTTGGTTGAGCACAGCAACCCGATGAGCAAAATACTTCACCAAATTGAGATCATGCGTGATGAGCAAAATGGCCATGCCACCCTCATCTTTGGATTCTTCTTGCAACTCTTTGAGCAAATCCAAGATCTGCAGGCGCAAGCTCACATCTAAAGCTGTAGTCGGTTCATCGGCAATCAAGAGTCTTGGCTTGCAAGCCAAGGCCATTGCAATCATGGCGCGCTGACGTTGACCGCCCGACAATTGATGCGGATATGAGTGGAAGCGTTTGTCTGGCTCAGGGATCCCTGTCTTTTTTAGCAAATCAATTGCCGCAGACATGCAGTCTGCTTTGGAGATCAGGGGTTGATATACCTGTACCGCCTCAACAATTTGATTGCCTATAGTGAATAAAGGATTGAGCGCCGTCATTGGCTCTTGAAACACCATGGCAATCTCACGACCACGAATCTTTCGAATATCCCGCAACGGTAGTGATAGCAAATCGACAGGACTCGCGCTAGCTTGCTTGCTACCACTCCATAGAATTCGGCCCGAAGTTTTAGCGCCCTCTGGCTCAAGTCTTAACGGAGCAAGGGCAGTCAGCGTCTTACCAGAACCAGATTCCCCGACTAGGGCAAGACGTTCACCTGCGTGAATCTCTAAATCCAAATGGTTCACAGCAAACTTCTCACGTCGCCCCAAGCCAAATGAAATCGAGAAGTCTTCATACCTCAGCAATGGACTGGCTAATTGATTAGGGTTATTCGATGGGCTCATGAGCGACCTCCACTCGCATTGCCTGACTTACGAGAATCAAATGCATCACGCAAGGCTTCGCCCATAAAGGTCAGTAATAACAATGTAGCAACGAGCACTACAAAAGTAGATAGTGAAATCCACCATGCATCTAAATTACTCTTACCTTGAGAAAGCAGCTCACCAAGGCTTGGAGTTCCAGGAGGAACGCCAAGACCTAAAAAATCCAAACTCGTGAGCGACAAAATCGCAGCACTCATTCTGAAAGGGAGGAAAGTAATCACTGGCGTCAAACTATTGGGCAGAATATGACGGCGCATGATTTGCAAGTTAGTCAATCCCAATGCCCTAGCAGCGCGCACATACTCCAGAGCGCGATTGCGGAAAAACTCTGCCCGTACATAGTCAGATAAGCCCATCCACCCGAAAGCAGCGAGCAAAATGATTAATAGCCAAATACTGGGATTAAAGATGGACGCAAAAATAATGAGCAAGTAGAGCTCTGGCATCGCCGACCAAATCTCAATTAAGCGCTGGGAGATCAGATCGAACTTCCCACCAAAGAAACCCATTAAAGAGCCGGTGATGATGCCCACACTCACACCCACAATGGTTAAGGCCAAGCCAAACAATATTGATAAACGAAAACCATAGATTAAGCGCGACAACACATCGCGCCCGCGATCATCGGTCCCCAACCAATTATCAAGCGATGGTGGTGCAGGGTTAGGTACCTTTGAAAAGTAATTGAGCGTTTCATAGCTGTATGGAATCGGTGGATAGATGGCCCAATTGCCATTGCTAGTAATGTTGTGGCGAATATCGGGATCTAAAAAATCGGTTGGCGTCGCAAAGTCGCCACCAAAGACCCGTTCTGGTTGAGACTTAATAATCGGGAAATAAAACTTGCCTTCATAACGCACGATCAAGGGCTTGTCATTGGCAATCAGTTCGGCGCATAGGGAAAGGCCAAAAAGGATCATAAAGATCCAAAGGCTGGCATAACCCACACGGCTATTTTTAAAGCGGTGCCACCGACTCATGATCCACCTCCCGCACCAAACTGAATACGGGGATCAATATAGACGTAGCACAGGTCAGAAATGAGCTTGGTGAATAAGCCAATCAAGGTAAAGAGATAGAGCGTACCAAACACTACCGGATAGTCGCGGCGCATCACGGATTCATATGAGAGTAAGCCTAGTCCATCCAAAGAGAACAGTGTTTCTATCAAGAGTGAGCCAGTAAAGAAGGCGCCAATAAATGCTGCCGGGAAACCCGTCACCAAAGGCAGTAATGCGTTTCGGAATACGTGCTTCCAAAGAACCTGTTTCTCAGTCAGCCCTTTTGCTCTTGCTGTCAAAACATATTGCTTACGAATCTCTTCCAAGAATGAGTTCTTCGTCAACATCGTAATCACAGCAAAGCTTCCTAAAACTGAAGCAGTAATCGGCAGGACTAAATGCCATAGGTAGTCCATCACCTTACCCATCATGCTCAGATCAGCCCAATTATCTGAGGTAAGTCCACGCAGTGGAAAGATTTGCAAGAAACTGCCGCCACCAAAGATGACGAGCAAGAGCACACCCAGTACAAATCCTGGAATCGCATAGCCGATCAAAATCATCGTGCTGGTAATGGCATCAAAGCGCGAGCCATCTCGGACTGCTTTAGCAATCCCTAAGGGTATCGATACTAAGTAGGTAATGAAGAAGGTCCACAGGCCAATACTGATCGAGACTGGTAGTTTAGAAACGACTAGCTGCCAAACACTTTGGTGCTGGTAGTAACTCTGACCTAAGTCAAATTGTGCAAAGCGCTTGAGCATCATGAAGTAACGCTCTATTGGTGGCTTATCAAAACCATATAAAACTTTGACTTCAGCTAGGCGCTCAGCATCAACACCCTGGCGCCCTCGATAGTTACTGCCACCACCGGAAGACTCAGCGCCACTAACTGCAGCATCACCTTTACCTTTTAATTCCAACATCAACTGCTCAACTGGTCCACCTGGTACAAATTGCACTACGGCAAACGTGAGCGTCAGAACACCTAGCAAGGTAGGGATCATCAAGAGCACGCGCTTGAGGATATAAGACCACATTTGCCCTTGCATTAGCGCGCTCCTTCTTTCCACCAATTGAGCAGAATCCATGATTCAGCGGTGTAATACAAAGGAGGCTCTGGATAGCGCATCTCCTTACGATACGCGATTCGGTGGGTCGGGTTGTACCACTGCGGAATCACGTAATAGCTATTCCACAAAACCCGATCTAAAGCTCTAGTGGCAGCGCGAAGCTCTTCGCGGGTTTGGGCTTTCACAATCGCATCGACCAAAGCGTCGACTACCGGGGATTGAACCCCAATCACATTATCAGAACCCTTTTCTTTGGCAGCTTGACTACCAAAGCGATCCCAAAGCTCATTACCGGGGCTTTGTGAGTCTGGGAAACGAATGGTGGTCATATCAAAATCGTATTCATCCATACGCTTCTGATGTAGAGCGAAATCACTCGTCCGAATATCCACCTGAATGCCCAGCTTCTCCAAGTTGCGGACATAAGATGAAATCACTCTCAAGAAAAATGGGCCATCTTCCACCATCTCAAAGCGGAAGGGCTCTCCCTGCATATTGCGTAAGGCGCCATCACGATATTGCCAACCAGCCTGAGTCAATAAGTCGCGTGCTTTACGCAGATTCTGGCGCAGACTATCCGGTGACGCAGTGGACGGTGCGGCAGGCATCGGACCGAAGACCGCATCCGGTACCCACTGAGGATATTGTGCCTTTAGTGGTTTTAGTAATTTCAATTCTGCTTCAGTAGGTTTGCGAGGACCATCAAAGTTGGCACTTAAGTCGCTGTTCGTGAAATAACTATTGATACGACTGTATTGCTCAAAGAATAACTGGCGGTTTAACCATTCAAAGTCGAGCGCATAACCCAAGGCTTGTCGAACACGGGGATCTTGAAAAATTGGCCTACGGACATTCATCGCAAAACCTTGCATGCCTGCACCGTTATGATTTAAGAATGCTTTCTTCTCTAGGGTGCCATCATTAAATCTCGGACCCACATAACTCTTCGCCCAATTCTTTGCACGGTACTCCACCAGAGCATCAAACTCCCCTGCCTTAAAAGCCTCTAGACGAACAGCATCATCACTATAAAGTTTGTAGTTCACGCGATCAAAGTTATAAAAACCCACGCGGACATTGAGCGTCTTGCCACCTTGGTCAGCCCAGTAGTTTGGATTGCGCTTAAAGATCATGGTCTTACCTGCCTTGTAAGACTCAATCACATAGGGGCCACTCGCAATAGGTAACTCAAAGGTCAACTTATCAAACGGGGTGATCGTGCCATCAGGTTTCTTACCCCAGTTACGTGAGAATACGGGTAAGGTACCCACCATCACCGGCAATTCTGGATTGCGATTCTTGAAATCAAATCGGATCACACGATCAGAGACGATGACCGCCTGTTTCACATCAGCATAGACAGTCTTATATTGGGGATTTGCCAGAGAGCTCATTAAGGTATCAAAGCTATGCTTAACATCGCTCGCCAAGATAGGGCTACCGTCAGAAAACTTCGCCTCAGGACGAATCCGAAACACTACCGACATTTTGTCTGTTGCCACTGCAATGTCTTCAGCAATCAAACCATAGGCACTAGAGACTTCATCAGCACTACCTACTGCCAAAGACTCAAACATCAACTGAGCTACGCCAGGGGCAGCCACACCGCGCAAGGTGAAGGGATTGAACTTGTCAAAGCTGGTACGGCGATCCGGATTAGGTAGAACCAATGTCCCGCCCCTAGGCGCTTGAGGATTGACATAGTCAAAATGACTAAATCCATCAGCATATTTGGGCTTCCCGTACTGAGCAATCCCTTGGGCAGCATGGGCCACATTGACTGCCAGCCCAACCAGAATGGCTAGGAGCAGGAAAGTGGTGATTTGGCGGATGGCGGGGAACATGGGCATATATGCAACAATTGTAGATAGCAAATCACATTTGAAGCAAAGGACACAATATGGGCTTTCTCGCTGGCAAAAAAATTCTCATCACCGGCCTACTTTCTAACCGCTCAATTGCCTATGGTATCGCCAAGGCATGTCACCGCGAAGGGGCTGAATTGGCCTTTACCTACGTCGGCGAGCGCTTTAAGGACCGAATTGTTGATTTCGCTAAAGAATTTAAGACCGAATTGATTTTTGACTGCGATGTTGGCAGCGATGAACAAATTTCTGCCTTATTTAAAGATCTCGCTAAGTCATGGCCTCAATTTGACGGTTTCGTACATGCCATTGGCTTTGCTCCACGTGAAGCCATTGCTGGCGACTTTTTAGAGGGTCTCTCACGCGAAGGCTTCAAGATTGCCCATGACATCTCTGCTTACAGTTTTCCGGCGATGGCAAAAGAGGCTTTGCCGATGTTGCGCGACAAGTCGTCTTTGCTGACGCTGACTTACCTCGGAAGCTTGCGCAACGTACCCAACTACAACACGATGGGTCTTGCTAAAGCCTCATTAGAGGCTTCAGTACGTTATATCGCTGGCTCTGTTGGACCTAAAGGCATTCGCGCGAACGGCATTTCTGCCGGCCCTATCAAAACTCTCGCAGCCGCTGGCATCAAAGGCTTCAGTAAGATTTTGGATGCTGTTGAGCAAACTGCCCCCATGCGCCGTAACGTCACGATTGATGATGTTGGCAATACTGCAGCCTTCTTGTTGTCAGATTTAGCCAACGGCATTACCGCTGAAATCATTTATGTAGACAACGGCTTTAGCCAAGTCGTTGGTGGAATGGAAGAAGTGTGAATATCCCCCTCAGCGAGGCTTTGAAGTTTTGGGCCAAGCTGGGCTTTATTAGTTTTGGTGGACCTGCAGGACAAATTGCTGTCCTTCATCAAGAGCTAGTTGAGAAGCGTCGCTGGATTTCTGAGCGGCGCTTTTTACATGCCCTCAACTATTGCATGCTCCTTCCTGGGCCAGAAGCCCAGCAGCTCGTGACCTATATTGGCTGGCTCATGCATCGCACTTGGGGTGGCGTCATTGCAGGCGTCCTCTTCGCGCTTCCCTCACTCTTTATTTTGATTGGCCTATCTTGGGTCTATTTGACCTTTGGTCAAGTACCGTGGATTGCAGCCATCTTCTTTGGCATCAAACCCGCAGTGACCGCGATCATCTTGTATGCTGCTGTCCGAATTGGTAAACGCACAATTCACAATCGGGCATTGCGCGCGATTGCGCTGATTTCATTTTTGGCAATCTTCGTCCTTAACCTGGCTTTTCCCATCATCGTCTTGTGCGCTGCCTTGGTCGGTATTTGGGGTGGCAAACGTTATCCAGACTATTTCCAGCAAACCTCGTTACATGCCGGGGATGGCGAAAAGCATTACGGTACCGCGGTGATTGATGATCACACGCCTACTCCAAATCACGCTCAGTTTTCCTCAAGAAAACTCATTTTGCAGAGCACAGTCTTTGTTGCGCTCTGGTCGATTCCGTTTATTGCACTTGCTCTGATCTTTGGCTGGAAAACGCTCTACCCCCAAATTGCTTGGTTTTTTACTAAGGCCGCCTTCCTCACTTTTGGTGGCGCCTATGCTGTACTGCCTTACGTATACCAAGGTGCTGTAGATCAATTTCAGTGGCTTAGTGCTGGTCAAATGATGGATGGCCTAGCGCTTGGTGAAACTACTCCTGGACCACTCATCATGGTGGTGGCCTTTGTTGGCTATCTAGCAGGGCATATTCAACATCTCATTGGCAATACCAATCCATTTTGGTTTGGCGTATTGGGTGCTATTGTTGCCACTTGGTTTACCTTTCTCCCCTCCTTCTTTTTAGTCTTGGTCGGTGGCCCACTCATTGAATCCACCCATGGCAAGCTGAGCTTTACGGCACCGCTCACCGCAATCTCTGCAGCCGTGGTGGGTGTGATTGCCAACCTGGGCCTATTCTTTGCCTATCACGTCTTTTTTCCGCATGGAATAGGAGGATCAATTTCTTGGATCTCCATCGCGATCACTCTATTTGCTGGGCTAGCTCTGTTCCAATTTCAAAAAGGGGTCATCAGTGTTTTGACTGGTTCCGCGCTTGCTGGTCTGCTCAGTTATTTACTGACTACTTTATTACTCTAGTAAAGCGGTAACGAGGGCTGAAATTGGCATAATGGAACTTATGCGAATCGAACCTCAAACTATCACCCATCTCCAAGAGTGGCTCGGCAAAACTGAGACTCTTCACGACACCGTTACAGCCGCACCTGTAAAAGCCTTATCGGCAACACTAGACCGCTCTGATCCAGCGCCAAGTAAAGGGACATTTCTGCCAGAGTTATGGCACTGGCTCTATTTTTTACCCTGCGACCTTCAATCTGAAATTGGTTCCGACGGTCACCCGAAACGTGGTGGATTTTTACCACCAGTACCATTACCACGACGCATGTGGGCTGGTAGTCGCGTCCAGTGGTTGGCCCCATTATCAGTAGGCGATGAAATCCAACGTGTTTCTAAAATTGAGTCCGTCACTCATAAAGCAGGTCGCACTGGCGACCTCATCTTTGTTTTAGTGAAACATGAGATCACTAATCAACATGGCTTAGCTTTAATTGAAGAGCACGATATTGTGTATCGAGATGCTCCCGGGCCTGACGATAAGCCGGTTGCGCCAACGCCAGCACCTACAAATGCAAAATGGACCAAGGCGATTACGCCTGATGATGTTTTGTTATTTCGTTACTCGGCACTCACCTTCAATGGTCATCGCATTCATTACGATCGCAAATACGTTACTGAGGTTGAAGGCTATCCCGGCTTAATTGTTCATGGTCCTTTGATTGCCACCTTATTAGTAGACCTTGTTCGCCAAAGTATTCCAGGGTGCACCCTCAAGCGTTTTGAGTTCCGTGCTATTCGTCCGACTTTTGATATCAATCCGTTTAAAGTGAGCGCTCAACCTGATCTAGAAAAAGATCCCTCCGGAAAAACAATTTCGATTTGGGCAGAGGATCACGAAGGATGGCTCACGATGCAAGCAACTGCTGTATTAGCGTAACCAAATAAATCACTCACTCATGACTACTCCCCATTTATCTAAAACCTTAGCTACATTTGCCTCTCAATTAAAGATTGGCGACATTCCCGATGACGTGATTGCACGTACTGAAGATTTATTGGTAGATTGGCTTGGTTCGGCTATTGCCGGCAAAGGTGCGCGCCCAGTAGAAATCATGACGCAATTTGCAGAAAGCATGGGGGGCTTTAGTGTTACCAATCCAGGTACCGCAGAAATCCTCATTCATCGTACTAGTACGAGCCCATTCTTGGCTGCCCTAGCCAATGCAGCCGCCTCTCACGTAGCTGAGCAAGACGACGTTCACAATGGCTCTGTTTTTCATCCTGCGACTGTGGTGTTCCCTGCGGCCCTAGCAACTGCGCAGACGATTGGCGCTTCGGGTGAAGACCTCTTGGTGGCAGCTGTGGCCGGCTACGAAGTCGGTATTCGGGTCGGAGAATTTTTAGGCCGCTCACACTATAAAGTTTTTCACACCACCGGTACTGCTGGCACATTGGCAGCGGCAGCTGCTGTAGGCCACCTACTCAAACTCAACCCCACTCAAATGTTGCATGCATTTGGTTCAGCGGGTACGCAATCTGCTGGCTTGTGGGAATTCCTTCGGGATGCTGCAGACTCCAAGCAGTTACATACTGCCCATGCCGCCGCTACCGGACTCATGTCAGCCTACTTGGCTCAATCGGGATTTACTGGTGCGGAGCACATCCTCGAGGGCAAGCAAGGTTTAGCTGCTGGTATGTCGAGCGATGCTGATCCTAGCAAGCTAATAGATGGACTAGGTAGTCGCTGGACTCTTGCCGAGACGAGCTTTAAGTATCACGCCTCGTGCCGCCATACTCATCCTGCTGCAGACGCACTCTTGCAAGTGATGATGGCCCATGATCTCAAGCCGAGCGATATTGCCAAGGTAGAAACCTTAGTACACCAAGGTGCGATTGATGTTCTTGGCCCTGTGACTGATCCAGTAACAGTGCATCAATCCAAGTTTTCTATGGGTACCGTACTAGCGCTGGTCGCCCACTATCAATTTGCAGGCCTACAAGAATTTGATCAGCACTTTCATGATCAAGAGATCTGCGCATTCCGTGATCGCGTTACCATGACATTGGATCCCGAAGTAGACGGCGCTTATCCGCAACGCTGGATTGGTAAAGTCCAAGTCTATTTACAGAATGGTGACGTACTTACAGGTCGCGTTGATGAGCCTAAGGGTGATCCTGGAAATACCTTAAGTCGCGCCGAAATTACCGATAAAGCCATGCGCCTTGCTGCATTTAGTGGTGGCGCTACTCCGACTGAAATGGCTGTGGCGATTGAGCGCTTGTGGAATATCCGAAAGCAGCCCAAGATAGGCCTCTTGATCTCGTAATCTCCTAGATTCTTACTCTTAACTTCTAATATGAACCCACTGGACACACCAATCGGCTTTAGTAGCTCTTTCTTATTTGTACCTGGTACGCGCCCGGAGCGTTTTATTAAGGCCCTAGAGAGTGGCGCCGATGGTGTCATCATCGATCTAGAGGATGCGGTTGCCGAGGGAGATAAAGAATCTGCTCGTGCTGCTATCCGGACTGCTTGGCCTACATTTACCGCGGAACAGAAAAAACGCTTAATTATTCGCTCCAACTCCCCTGGTACTCAGTTTTATGCAGCCGACTTGATCCTGGCACAAGAATTAGATGCCACTTGCCTACTCATCCCCAAAAGCGAGTCACTCGATCAAATCAATGGTGCCGCGCAGATACTTCCAAATACTGCAATCATTCCAATGATTGAGACTGCCATCGGGCTTGATCGTCTTAATGAAATTGCCAACTCGGAACAGGTATTACGCCTTGCTTTGGGTAATATTGATTTACAAGCCGATCTGGGAATGGTGTGCGACCCCCAAGAAAGTGAACTGCGCACCGCCCGTTTTCAGATCGTATTGGCCTCACGCCTGGCCCAAATTGCCCCTCCAATAGATGGGGTTACTCCTTCAACTGACGATATTGAGCGCATTATCGATGATGCTGAGCGCGCCAAAAGAATGGGTTTCGGGGGCAAGCTTTGCATCCATCCAAAACAGGTTCCCTTAGTCAAGAATGCCTTTATGCCTACAGATGAAGAGCTCGCATGGGCACGCCAAGTCATTGAAGCCGATAAATCCTCCAAGGGTGGCGCAGTGAAATTAGACGGTCGCATGATTGACCGCCCCGTGGTTCTGTTGGCCCAAAGAACACTAGCGCTTGCTGGTAAACCCTAAAGCCGTTCATATTTAAAAGTGGCAAAATAAGGAAGCATCACAATTATGGAGACATTGATGAAATTTAAGAAAACACTATTCGCTGGCATCACTGCTATTGCAGGGGTCAGCGCTTTACTCACTAGCAACATGGCATCAGCCCAAAAAGATTGGCCAACCAAGAATATTCAATTGATTGTTCCATTTGCAGCTGGTGGTCCAACTGACACGATTGCACGCTTAATTGCAGTGCCAATGGGTCAATCATTAGGTCAAACGGTTGTAGTTGAGAACGTTCCTGGTGCTGGCGGAACAATCGCCTCTACCAAAGTAGCGCGCGCTGCTCCAGATGGCTACACCATTTACATCCACCACATGGGTATGGCAACAGCACAAGCTTTGTATGACAAACTCCCGTATGACCCAATGACAAGCTTTGAGTACATCGGTCAAGTGGCTGACGTGCCAATGGTATTGCTGGGTAAAAAAGATTTGCCTGCTAACAACTTTAAAGAACTCGAAGCCTACATTAAAGCTAACGGCTCTAAAGTAACAATGGCTAATGCCGGCCCTGGTGCGGTTTCTCAGTTGTGCGGTTTATTGTTTCAAAGTCGTCTAGGTGTCAGATTGACCAACATCCCTTATAAAGGAACTGGCCCTGCATTGACCGACCTCTTGGGTGGTCAGGTTGATCTCTTGTGCGACCAAACTACACAAACTATCCCGTACATCAAGGATGGCCGTGTAAAAGCATTTGGTACAACCACTATGAAACGTTTACCAGCGATTCCTAACGTTCCGACTTTGAACGAACAAGGCCTCAAAGGTTTTGAAGTCAAAGTGTGGCACGGTGTGTACGCTCCAAAAGGTACTCCACAGCCAGTTCTCAACAAGATCAATGCAGCCCTCAAGACAGCATTGAATACTCCTGATGTGAAGAAGCGTTTGGAAGATGCCAATATTGATATCGTGCCAGCAGAGAAGATTTCTGCAAAAGGCCTTCAAGATCACCTTGATAAAGAAATCAACGTTTGGGGTCCAATCATTCGTAAAGCCAACATTCCAGATTAATTCCGGAATAGCAGCAAACAAAAAGGCCAGCGTACTGCTGGCTTTTTTGTTGCCTAAAAATTGATCATCAAACTTACATACCAAATCTGCGAATCTACAACTCTAAATTTACAAACTCTTTTACCCCGCTCTAAAGAGATAACCTGACTGGGCTTTCTCACGACGTTTGAGGAGAATTGCATTGGGGATAGAGTACAAAGCCCAGGCAGCTAGGAAAGGATCTAAAAGGTAATCCCAAAGATTGGCTGATTCATGCCAACCCACTGCCCACGCCATGATGGCGATGGAGAGAATCCAAATGCCCTTAATCCAACCAGTAAGACCGCAGAGGATAGCAAAGACAATGACTGCAATTAAGAGGCCAATAAAGTTGTAGCCCCATGCATAAGGATCGAACATGCCAAAGCCGAGTGCCAAGGGATAAAACACTACAGCGATCAGAGCTACTGATAACTTAAATCCCAGCGGCGTCTTTTGTGCGGAAGGAAGTAAGGAGCTCCACAATATCAGCATAGTCACCATACTGAGCTCACCAATAACACCGCGAACGTAAGCAGACAGAGGCAACTCAAGGGACATACCGAGCGGCCAGAAGAATATGTTACCCAAGAATAAAACTACAGCTATACGAGCTGCTAATGGAAAAGGCATTTTCAATAGTTTTTGCAGGAGAATGATGATTACTACGGCGCAAGTAATCGACATCTCAAGTAGTGCAATCAGTTGTAGATATTGATTCATTATTGCGCCTCCTTTTCTGTTAAGTTACTCGCGGCGTGTTTAAACCAATTAGCCGGAAAATAAATATGGCGAATCTTTTTTCTGTCCCAGGTGTAAGTGAGATGCGCATCTTCGCCGCTCACTGAAATTAAATAGGGGTAGGAAAATTCGCGTCTTTGGTCGCCCGCGAGCAGCTCATCATCCTCAATGACCTGTACGACTTTCCATTCAGTAGAGTTCATATTGCCCATCACCATTACCAAGCGATGGCGCCCCACAGTAATATCATTGAGCACCATTAAGCGCGTCCCATTACTTAAAGTGAGTGCGGCAAGAGCTGCATTTGGATTAGGGATCTCTAAATCTTTTGCTACCACCCAAGACTGTCCAGCATCTTTTGTTTCGCTGACCGGAATTTGCTTCGGCTGCGAGCTGGGTCGTGTTTGACGAAAGAATGCACTGGCATCTTGTATGTTATCTATAAACACTGCAGGCTGAATCGCACTCCTACCTGAGCTCATGCGCCGTTTATCAATCACTTGGCTTGCCTCAATTCGAAGGAACTCTCCAAAGCGACCAATCCACTCGTGATATGCCGGCAAACCCATGCGACCGTCAGCAAAGGCGATAGCCGGAGATTTAACTAGGGTGCTCAGATTGATCAATGGAGAAGCAATTAAACGCTGAGGCCGTCCCCAAGTCAGGCCTTCATCATCAGAAATCATGCTAGAAATTGAGCTCCCTGCCCAACCCCCAATAGACACGGTCACAAAAAATAGCTGCATGCGACCATCCGCCATTCTCGCTGGAACAGGATTACCCAATTTAGCAATGTAACGAGATAAACCTTTTTCTGCGCCGACCCGATTAATCACCATTGTGGGTGCACTCCATCTGGCGGCTTGCGGATCAAATACTGCTGTGTTGATCACCACATCGGGCGCGCCTTCTCGACTGCCTGCAAACCAAAAGGCTCTTACTGCGCCATCCTTCAGCGCAATTAAAGAGGCAGCATGCACTGAAGGAGCGCCTGTGTCTGGTAGCCAATCCATACGCAAGCTAGGCTGAACGGCTTTTACTGGCACGCTATTCTTCAGCGCCTTCCCAGACTTATTGGAATCCGTTGATTCCTGTGACAAATCAGAACCAGTGATGACATCGACTTGATAATCAACGATAAAAGGTGACCATGCTGGACGACTATCAATATGTAGATAACCCAATACTGATGCAAGTAATAAAAAACAAAAAGCAATCACACGATTCATCGACAAGCATCCTTATCTACTAAGGGCAACACCATCGTTGCGGGCGTAGAAATTAAATATTCATTCACAAAAAGATGTTCCCCAATTTGACCCATCAGCATCGCCCGAATTTGGGCGTCAGAATGACGGGCTCGCATCTCCATACGTTTACCAACAATCTTGCAAGCTTCGCACAGCACGGGCTCTACGCCAATCGCTGACTGCACAGCCACCAATGGATAAGCATTACTCAGTAAGCTGATTTGGTCCGCCTCTTTTGCGCTGTAGCCATGCAACTTGGCGCCTGGCAATAACAGTCGATACTCCTCGTCTTTTGCACGAAAGTCGCATGGCACCCAAACATCTTGCCCTGCTACGCCTTGGATAGTAGATTGCGAATATCGGCCCAACGCCCCCTCTAAGGGAGCCAAGCTGCTCGTCAGAGCGCAATAGCACAGAAAGCATCCAGTTAATGCTAGGGTCTTGCAGCGAGCTGAATTCAATAAACCCAATAACACTAGCGTAATTGAGGTGCCCATAAGACCCCAGTGCCAGAAGGAATAGTCCCAAATGCCGGGCTGACCCAAAAAGTTCGATAACTGTAGATTGCCACCAACCCAAGTGAGAGCAGAAAGCAATATCAACTGCAGAACTAAGGCGATCCTAAATCCCCATAAAGGCAATCGATCCCAGTACAAAGCGATCAAAGCAGCCAAGGCTGGCATCACCGGCAAAAGGTAGCGACCAGAGCGCTGACTCGGCAAGCTAAATACAATAAAAAAAGCTGCAACCAATAACAGTAATAAGACTTCTTCAAGAGAAATAAAACGCCGCTCTCGCCAGCACTGCACTAAAGCAGAAATCAATACGAAAATGAATAGACCGGCATTAGCCAAGGTCGTTATCACCAACATCCAAATACTATCGCCGCCACGTACCAAATCTAAAAGGTAGTTGGTACTACGCGCCTCAAACTTCCCTGCATTTTCACCAAGGACGAATTCCTTCCAGACCGCCTCAGGAAATGGATCAAGTAAAAACCAAAGCCCAAAAATACCTAAAGCTAGAACTCCAATCAGAATGACTTTGTAGAGGTCCCGAAGCAAGACTTGCGGAATGCTCCACTCACGCCAGCGCCAATAGAGCAATCCCAAGGCAAATGTGGCTGGAACAATATAAGCAAATGACTTCGCCAACAATGCCATACCAAAGCAGGCGCCTGCTATTAGCGGAAATAGTAATTTGGATTCAAAAGCAGCCCTACCCCAATAGAGCAAGGCGAAGAATGGCAGACTTAACCAAAATACTTCAGGAGGATCCGTCAAAAAGGGCCGGCCATAGCGATAAGTCGCAAAAAAGGAAAGCCACACCAGGGCAGCCAGGAGCCCAGTTTGTTTTTTTCCACTAAAGCGCGCCACCACCAAAAATAAGAAAAGAGCCGTTAAGCCGGTGTACAAGACACTGGGCCAACGCAGTGCTAACAGCGTCCAGTCACTTCCCCATCCCGTACTAGCAATGCCCTCCCAAAACACTAAAGGAGGTTTGGTATTTTTAATCCCATCCATGTCCGATTGCAGTGGTAGCCATGCACCAGCATCCGCAGTCATACGAACTATGTGCATATAGGGATATTCATCCCCATTTTTAGGGGCAAACCGACTATCTAAGCCATAGAGATAGGTAATTACACCTAGCAGTAGGATGAGGATGCCGCTTCGAAAGGTAAAGATGCCTCGCATACCGGTAGTTTATAGGTCTTGAGGCTGAACACTCAATTTACCCTCATTCTCATCCCTACTTTTTGATCTGAGCTTATTGATAATGAATATAAGCAAATGTACTCATGAACTGACCTAATTTTTAGTACCACTCCAAAAGAGAGGATTTTTGATAATCTTCACCCTAAAGGAGTGCTAAATATGGCAAAAGGCCAACGTCTCAAACCCGAACAAATAGTCACCTTATTGCGTCAAATCGATGTTTTAACCACCAATGGCAAAACCCTAGCCCAGGCCTGTAAAGAAGTGGGAACGGTTGAGCAAAGCTACTACCGTTGGCGCAAGATCTACGGCGGCATGAAAGTCGATCAGGCAAAGAAGTATAAAGATCTGGAACTGGAAAATACCCGGCTTAAGAAACTGGTTGCCGATCTCTCCTTGCGAGAAGTCATGCTCAAGGAAGTCATTAAGGGAAACTTCTAAGCCCTACTAGGCGTAAAAATGCAGCGCAGCTGCTCATGGATAAGCATCTTGTCTCTGAGCGGTCTGCCTGTAGTTTGGTAGGGCTCTCCAGAGCAGCGTATCGGTACATGCCGCTCCCTCGAGATGACGAAGGGCCGCTTAGGGCTGAGGTCATCCGTATGGCGAGCACCTATGGCAGGTACGGCTACCGATTTATTGCAGGCATGATGCGCAATAGCGGTTGGGGACAAGCGACTACAGCCAAGGTCGCTCGTATCTGGCGGCAAGAAGGCCTAAAGATCCCACAAAAGCAACCCCCTAGAGGCAGACTCTGGCTCTCCGATGGCAGTTGTATGCGCCTGCGAGCTACCCACCCCAACCATGTGTGGAGTTATGACTTTGTCTTTATTAGAGATGCTTATGGCGGCAAGATCAGGATGCTCACGATGATTGATGAGTTCACCAGGAAATGCTTAACGATCCACTGCGCTAGAAGGATTGGCTCGATCCAAGTGATTGAACAACTGGCGAACGCCATGATCGCCAACGGTATCCCGGAATACATACGCTCGGACAACGGCCCAGAATTTATTGCTAAAGACCTACGCAGTTGGTTATCTGGCATTGGAGTGAAAACCGCTTACATTGAACCAGGGAGCCCCTGGGAGAATGGCTTTTGTGAAAGCTTTAATGGCACCTTCAGAGACAACCTTGTGGATGGTGAAATCTTCTACAGTCTTAAAGAAGCCCAGATCATCGTGGGGGAATGGGTGAAACACTATAACCATGTCAGGCCGCATAGTGCATTAGGTTATAGGCCACCAGCACCTCAAACCCAAGTACCCCAACTATTACAGAATCAACCCATGGTGCTGCAATGATTTACTATGGAAAAACTCTCTTTGGTTGTGGACCTAAATTGACAGCAGTTCACTCATTTTGAGCGTATCTGATTAAGATAGGGGCACTAAGCGTTGCCCTTAAAACAGCTACAGGTAAGACGGAGATCATTCCTATGCAAGTGAAGTACTTAAAACCCATTTTGGTGGCTAGCGCCATGGTTGGCTTAAGCCAGTGGAGTGGGCTAAGCATGGCACAAACAGCCGACCAACTATACAAGCGTAGTCTTTCTGCAACCTGCGCCAATTGCCATGGAACGGATGGTAAGGGTGTGGTTGATGGCGGCATGCCGCTGATTAATAACCTCACTAGCGAACAAATGCTTGCCAAGCTCAAAGCGTATAAATCTGGCGCATTAGAGGGCACCATCATGCCGCAACTCGCTAAAGGTTATACAGACGAACAACTCACCACTATTGCCAATCAGCTTGGCAAAAAACAATAAGGAAGCGCTATGGATCGTCGACATTTTATGGGTCAAAGCGCTGCCGTTCTCGGCTTACTCGCTGGCCTCTCTACTCAAGCACGCGCTAACCTGCCAAAAGCAGAAATTCTAGTGATTGGTGGCGGCTATGGTGGCGCAACTGCTGCTAAATATTTACGCCTATTCTCTAACAACACGGCACGAGTTACTCTGATTGAGCCTAATACAGCTTTTGTTTCCTGCCCAATGTCCAACTTGGTGATTGGTGGCTCACGTAGCTTAGCTGAAATGACCTCTCCCTATGACACTTTGAGTAAGCGTCATGGCATCAAGATTATTCAGGACAGTGTTAGCAATATCGATGCAGAAAAGAAAATGGTGAAGCTTGCTTCTGGCAAAACTTTGCGCTACGACAAGCTGGTTGTATCGCCCGGCATATCTCTCAATATGAACAGTATCGAAGGCCTTGCACAAGCCAACAAGGATGGCGTGACTCTGCAAGCCTGGAAAGCCGGCCCAGAAACTGTTGCCCTACATAAGCAAATTGCTGCTATGCGTGAAGGCGGTACCTTTGCCCTGACTATTCCAGAGGCGCCTTATCGCTGCCCTCCTGGGCCGTACGAGCGAGCATGCCAAGTTGCAAATTACCTTAAGCAACATAACCCCAGAGGCAAGGTATTGGTTTTGGATGCAAACCAAGATATCGTCTCCAAGGGAGCCCTATTTAAGAAGGCATGGGCAGAGCAGTATCCGGGGATGATCGAATATCGCCCAAAGAGCAACGTCATTGGCGTTGATGCAAAAAATAAAACACTCAAACTCGAAGTCGAGGATGACGTGAAAGCAGATGTACTCAATGTCCTGCCACAAATGGCCGCTGGGGAAATCGCTATTAAAGCTGGATTAGCCAATTCCAATGCTCGCTGGGTAAATGTGAACTTCCTGAACTTTGAATCGACTGCCCGCAAAGATATTCACGTGCTAGGTGATGCGATTCAAATTGCGCCATTAATGCCTAAATCTGGGCATATGGCCAACCAACACGCTAAAGTTGCAGCGGCTGCCATCGTTGCAGAACTGAGTGGCTGGGAAGTCAATCCAGCGCCAGTGCTCACCAACACCTGTTACAGCTTTGTGAATGATCGAGAAGTGGTTCACGTCGCCAGCGTTCATCAATACAACGCTGCTGAGAAAACCTTTAAGACCGTTCCCGGATCTGGAGGCTTGTCACCTGCGCCATCCATCCTTGAGGGTATTTATGCTTGGGGTTGGGCTCGTAATATTTGGGCTGACAGCCTAGGATAAGCTTGCAATGCTTTCATTGATTAAAAAAGAGGCTCCGGCCTCTTTTTTAATATCTACTGAGGCTTTCCCATCTCAGTAATTCGTTTACGTCGCCTCTTACTAATGACCAAGAAAATGATCGCCACCACTGGAGCAGCAATTGCAGCGATGATATCCGGATGAATAGCAAGACCCACTTCTTTTCCACCCTTTGCCATATAGGCCAAAAGGCTAACTACATAGTAAGTTAACACCAGCACTGAAAGACTTTCAACTGTCTCCTGTAAACGCAATTGCAGGCGCGCGCGCTGATCCATACTGGCTAGCAATTTCTGAGTCTGCTCTTCATTCACAAACTCAATGCGCGTTCTCAGTGTTTGTGTCGTCCTAGAAATACGATCAGATAGCTCTTTTAATCTCCGTTGAGTCCAAATACAAGTACCCATTGCCGGCTGAAAACGTCGATCCATAAACTCTGAAAGAGACTGCACACCAGGAATAGGAGATTCAGCTAGTTCATATAAATTTTTAGTCAACAACTGGCTATAGGCCTCTGCTGCAGTAAATCGCAACCCGTAACCTGAGATCCACTGCTCTGCCCTGGAGGCCAAATGAGAGAGCTCTCCCAAAAATTTTCCATCCTTCTCAGTCTGAACACCAGGCTCAGTTTGTAATTGAGATATATTTTTAGATAACTCAGCCAATTCTGACTCTGCACTTCTGAGGGGCATGGACAGACTTTTAGCTACTGGGAAGGCAATCATTGCCGCCATACGATAAGTTTCAGCTTCAGCAAGCGCTCGCGCGATACGACCGGCCTGCCTCGATCCTAAAAGCTCATGGGGGATAAGGTAAGAGATAAAACCATCTTCATCCAAACGCAAATCGGTCCATAGCTGCGCTTGTTTGCTAGAGAGAATATAGCTACCTAGTACCGTATTGCCATTAAATATGGACGATACCTCTTGAGCCTCCGAAAACAAAGGGCGGTGCTCAAACACCAAATCCAACGCAGAAATTCGTTCGCCACCCGCCTCAACAATTTTTGGGCAACCGAGCTTCTCAAACAATTTGTCTAAGCTCGCTTCAAGAGCAAGGCGCGACTCTAATAGCGGCTTCGTAATTTTGACGGGATTATGGGTAATCGCCGCAATGGTTGCAAACTCGCCATGCAGCTCCCACTTAATCAATACCCTCTCTGGTTCAGGCGCCAAAGTCAGCATTTTGAAAGAATGATCCTGCTCATGATCATTAGGTATAACTAATGCAGCACTTAAATTTTTAATCCACTCAATTTGAGACTGTCGAGAACGGGCATCCAGTAAAAAAGATTGCGACAGCACCCTTTCATTTGGCCAAAGAGCGATTGGTGGGCGCGCATGTACTTCTTCATGCAACTGTCTTCTGGCGGGATGATCGTAAGGTCTCATAGCGTTAATGTATACCTTTAAATAGGGGCAACTTGTACAGCGGTCAAATCTTCTCGGGCCTGGTACGGATGTACCCCACGGTTTAAACAATTCCGAACGTAGTCAATGCTAGTGCGTAAGGCATAGTAGTCCCCAGATAGGCTTTTAGAGACCCTTAACTGCAATGCTTGATATTCTAATAAGTCCAACTTCTTCAAGTATTCATCTTTGACTTCTGGTAAAAATCGCTCAGTCAGCTCTTGCTCATAAGTCTTAAGAATGCCGTATAGCTTATCGAGCTTGCGACGCATCAGCTTATTACGATAGCCTGGCAAGCTCAGTAGGACGGGATATGCTAAGGCACAGAACGGCAGCAATACAAAAATCAAGCGATCTATTAGCTCCGCCAACCAAAATGGAAAATAGAGCATCAATAATGGCGAGCCATTTTTTTCGTAATGCAAAGATACTGGACTTTGCGGAACTCCGGATTTTCTAAAAGAGGGAAATTCACCTTGCCCCGAAAAGAAGCTTGCTTTACCGTTAATCTCCCGAGCAGCCTCTAAGAACAAAAACTGTAGGGCTGGGTGCATTCTGTCATCAATCAACAAGTTGGTCGTCGCAGCCATCAGCTTGATATCAGTCGGGGGGAAATTTCGCGTCAAACTAAATGCACCCTCCGGAACATCCAGAATTTGCATATATGGTAACAAGCGGGCATATGCCTGCGCACGATCAAATGTAGCAAGATGTAACTTTGGGTCCGCTAGTAATTTCTGAACATTCGGGGCCTCATAAGCATCCACAATAAATGCCGCATCAATCTCGCCTTTTTGCAAAGCAGCAACTGATTCAGGGGTAGAGAGATTGAGAAAATGTGGCCCCTCCTGAAATCCGTTCGCCTTCAGAATATGCATTGCTTGAGCATAAGTACCACTACCCTTAGTGCCAACAGATATTCTTGCATTCAAAAAGAAATTGGCGCGCGCTTTAATGGCCTGAAAATCACTGCCCTTAACTTCTGGGCCGCGATAGAACAACCAAATCGGGTTGTAAGCAATTGTGCCAAGCGATAGAACCCCAGTAAGCTCCTGTGGGTTAAATGTGCCCGCCTGAGCAAAAGCAGCCTGAACTGGATCGTTGCGATCGGCTAAATGCGCGACATTTTCCTCAGCACCCTGTGTTGGGAGTAATTCGAGGGTAATTCCTTTTTTCTCAAAAAAGGCTGCGTACTTTTTTCCTAAGGCATCGTAGGAGCCACCGGGTTGCCCAGTGGCCATGATGACATTTCTAGGTGGCGGCGGATCGGCGTACCACCAAACTCCGACCAAGCCTACTAAGAGAATCGCCAAGATAGGCCAAGCCTCCCTCAAAAACTGTACAAAATCATCATACTTTTCTTGTGCAGTCTCAAAAAGCCCGAGACAAGTTTCTTTAAGATCTTGTTTGATGCTTCCCATGTAAGGCCAATCAGCAAATGTGTCAAAAGCTCATGATAATAGGCTTATCCACTTTATAGAAAGACTCTTCCATGCTGACCCTCAGAAAATCCCAAGATCGTGGCTATGCTGACCACGGATGGCTCAAAAGCTTCCATTCCTTCTCCTTTGCTGGCTATCATGATTCCCAATTTATGGGCTGGGGTAATTTAAGAGTCATCAATGAGGATCGGGTTGCTGCCGGCATGGGCTTTGGTAAACATAGCCACCGCAATATGGAAATCGTCAGCTATGTTTTATCCGGTGAATTGGCTCACGAAGACAGCATAGGGAATATTGAAGCCATCCCTCCGGGCGACGTCCAACGTATGAGCGCTGGAACCGGCGTTACCCATAGCGAGTTCAATCACGCTAAGGATCAAACCACCCACTTTTTGCAAATTTGGATCGAACCAAATGTCTTAGAAATCGCCCCGAGCTATGAGCAAAAAACAATTGCTGCGATCGATAAACACGGGAAGCTTTGCTTAATTGCATCGCCGGATGGCGCAGGCAATGCAGTCAAGATTCATGCAGATGCTAAAGTGTATGCGGGACTTTTCGACGGAATGCAATCAGCCCAGCTCAGCCTAGATATGAAACGCAAAGGCTATGTGCACCTCATTCAAGGTGAACTCAACATCAATGGCATTACCCTCCAAGGCGGTGATGCACTACTCATTAGCGATGAAACAGAAATTCGGATTGACCAAGGAAAAAAGGCTGAGGTCTTAATTTTCGATCTTCACGCATGAAGGCAATATAAAAAGAAAAAAGGTGATGTTTGCCTCAGCAAACATCACCTCATTTAAGGAAAAACCGCAATTAATCGAGCTTAATTTTTGCTTTCTCGATTACTACCTTCCATCTAGCGATATCAGAATTATATAAATCGGTAAATTGCTGAGTATTCATTGGTGCAATTTGAACGCCCGCCTTGACAAACCGCTCCTTCATTTCTGGTGTATCTAAAATTTTCAAAATAGTACTGCTCAAGGTATTCATAATTGCAGGCGGAGTTCCTGCCGGCACGAATAGCCCTTGCCAGAGAGCCATCTCATAACCCCTTACTCCAGCCTCTTGCATTGTGACCAGTTCAGGAGCGCCGCTAAAACGATTCTTGCCAGTCACTGCCAAGGCATTGACTTTATCCCCCTTGTACAAAGGCAATCCAACCGGCATGCCTGCAAAGTAAAAATCAATTTGACCACCTACTAAATCGGTCGCTGCTGGGGAGCCGCCCTTGTAAGGAATATGAATTGCCTGTGTTCCCGTGGTCGATAAAAATAATTCACCAGCCATATGATCTGAGTTTCCAATACCAGAGGAGCCAAAGCTCAGCTTACCTGGATCAGCCTTCAGCATAGCAATCAACTCGGCTACATTTTTAGCCTTTGAGTTATTGTTCACGATCAAAATATGGGGAGTTGCTGCAACACCCACTACAGGCAATAGGTCTTTTTGGCCATTAAATGGCAGTCTTGGATTGGCAGCTACGTTAATTGCTAAGCCGTTCTGCGCAAAAAGGACGGTGTAGCCATCGGGAGCGCTCTTAGCTACAGCATCTGCCGCCAAACTTCCTGCCGCTCCACCTCTATTTTCCACGATGACTGACTGCTTAAGAGCAATACTGAGTTCATTTGCCACCATTCTGCCAACGATATCCGTTGAACTTCCTGGGGCGTAGCCGACTAACATCTTGATAGGCTTATCTGGATAGGCAGCAAACGCTGTTCCCAGAACCAGTGGTAATACTAAAGAACCCAATACTATTTTTTTTATTGATTTTTTAATCATTTTGTCTCCTCCGGTAAGTTTATAAATCTAAAGTTGTAATTCCACACTCCTTGGCACAGTGATTCAACGACTCTTGTAATTCGGTTGATATCGGTATTCCATGTTGTAGTCGCTCTGCCATCACTCTAGCCGCACCATCGCCAGGAACCCGAATCTGATTTACACCAGGCAATTTAGAGGAAGCTTTCAAATCATTTACCAAAGCAATGACTCGATTAACAAATTGCTCCTTATCCCCAAAGGCACTTGGATCTACCGCAATAATGGTTTGCCCTGTATTAGTAATCAGATCATGATGTGCATTAAAGTCAATAGTGTCTTTTCCAACAGCTGCGTTGTTGAGTGCCCCGGCTAGCAATCCAATCATGACTGCAAGTCCATATCCCTTATACCCACCAATCGGCAGCAATGAACCCTCGCTTGATTTTTGAGGATCTGTAATAGGCTGACCGTTCCGATCAATCATCCAGGTATCTGGAATAGACTCCCCTTTTTGAGCGGCTACTTTTACCTTCCCATACGCAGCAACTGTAGTCGCAATATCCAAAAGCACAATAGGATGTTCGCCAGCAGGTACTGCAATTGCAATAGGATTGGTTGATAAAAGCAAATCGATGCCGCCCCAGGGAGCCATATGATTTGCATTACCAACAGCCATATAGATTCCGATATAGCCCTGCTCTGCCAACCTTCTTACATAAACAGAGGCAGCACCAGAATGGTTTCCATAGTGACTGCCTACCCAACATACGCTGTGTTGCTTCACTTTTTCTAAAGCTAACTCAACCGCTTTATTCATGACTAAATGGCCTAAAGCATTATCTCCATTTAGCAAGGCAGTTGCGCCTTGCTCACGCTCAATATGAATATGGGGATTGAGATTGATGCCCCCGGCCCGAATTCTTTTGATGTAAGCAGGCAATCTAAAGATCCCATGACCATCAGCGCCAACAAGATCTGACTTAACCATCAATTGCGCCACAATTTTGGCGTCAGCTGCGGGCACTTGATTAGCCTGCAATGCCCTGGTAATAAATTCTTCAGCTTGAGTTATTGGTAAATATTTCATATCTAATATTGCCGTTTAATTTCCAACACCACTCTTAAACTCCATCTTATAGGTGTATTTATTTTCAGGATGGTAAGTAAATGTAATTTCAAAAAGTTTATCCTGATCATCGAAGTAACGTCGAACAATCACTAAACAGGGATCATGCGGCCTCAATTGAAGCTTTTTGGCAATGTTGGCAGGGGCACCAACAGCATAAACATCCACTTCTGCTCGGTCAATTCTGGTGCCATATTTTTTTTCAATTTGCTCAAACACCATCACCTGAGAATGCTCAGGCTCGGATGTGAGCGATGCAAATTGGGGAAGAATATAAATATCAGTCCAAGCAATCACTTGCTCGGTATCTCGCTGCTTTCGAATGCCGCCAATGTGATACCAGGAAGAGCCTACCGCACCCCCAATCATTTCGCTCAGGGGCTTATCGAGCTCTATAAATTCTTCAACAATATTTTTCCGATAAGTATTTCTTGGATAACTCAAAATATCAATAGGAGAATTAAAACTTTGAGTAAATCTTCTCACTTTTTGGCGAGAAATTACCTGAGTTGGTACGCCCTGGCGACGTAATACCAAGCCATCGGATTCTATAGTTTGAAGTGCATGTCTCAATGTATGTCGGCTTGCATCAAAGCTGGCACACAGGGCTTCCTCGGAGGGCAAGTTTGATCCTACCGCCCAATCACCATTGTGAATGCGCTGAGCCAGCGCATTCGCCAAGGTTTTATAAAGCGGTAGAGACCCTTTCAATTTAGGAAAGACCGAACATCTTCTTGCCAGCTACTGGTAAACGCGCTTTCAAAATGTCGCCAGAAAGGGATTCAGTAATGTAGAGATCTTTACCATCTGGTCCGCCGAAGCACATGTTAGCGAGGTGGTGGTGATGTGGGTTATCAGAATAGATAAGGTGAGTTGGGAGCATATTGCTATCAAATCTCCAGATACCAATTCCCAGGTGGCAGACTAATAAACCATTCTCGGAATCCATTTCGATACCATCGGGACCAGCAACACCACCTGTTAACTGAATTGCTACACCTGTTTTAGATACGGAGCCATCAGCCATGAGCGGCAAGCGCCAAATTTGCTGGGATCTGGTAGCAGCAACAAACACATGCTTTTCTTGGGTGTTTAAAGTAATGCCATTCGGACTGGGTACGTTAATCGCCAAGCGATCAAGCTGACCATTCTCACGCAATCGAAATACTCTGCCTGTAGGGTCTGCAATTCCAGTTTGACCTTGATCGGTAAAGTACAAGTCACCATTAGAGGCAAAATGTAAATCATTCAGACCCTTGAAGTTTTCGCTGTACATCGATCCCAGGATCGTTTCAACTTTTCCAGTTTTCGGATCCAGAGCCAACAAACCTAACTTGTAATCACAAATAAATGCGCGGCCGTCTTTATGAAACTTCAATCCATTAGGCCAGCCGTCAAACTGAGTTACCAAGTCCCAGTCACCTTTAGGAGTAATTCTGAATACCCTGCCAAAAGGGATATCTAAAAACCACAGATTACCTTCACGATCAAAAGATGGCCCCTCTAAAAAGCACTCTACTTCGGCACCTTGACGATTTGGGTCGGACCAACCTGTGCGAGATTTCTTTCTAAATTTCGCGGGCATCGACATGAAAACTTCTGCCTTGATTTTCTCAACAGGCTGAAAGGGGTTATGCATGGTCATAATTACTGGCTCCAGGTGATAGTTATACGGATAAGTTAACTTAAATGATTCACAATTAAAACATAATTGATGATAATGTACTGCAAATAGGTATTTCAACCCTTTATCTTGTTTTATAACTTAACCGTATAAGTAAGGCTGTCCATGAGCTACGTTGCTGTGATTGGTACTGGAATAATGGCCGCAGGCATTGCCGCCGGATTCATTGCAAAAAGTATTCCTGTTGTGATCTTAGGAAGAAATAAAGAAAAAGCAGATACATGCCTAGAGAAGGCGCTTATTCTCGCCGAGAAGATTGGCATTACAGGCCCTTACTCAAGTCAAAACAAAGACGCAATCAAGGCAGAGCAAACTACCGATATTCTTGAGGACTGGTCTAGCTGGAATACCTGTGATTGGGTTATTGAAACCGTAGCTGAAAACCTCGCTCTCAAACAAGCCGTTTTTCAACACTTAGATGAACGCGTTCCAGCGCATATTCCGATTGGCAGTAACAGCTCAGGCTTTCCAATCAGCAAAATTGCGAGTGGGCTCAAAACTGCTAATCGCATGATGGGCGCCCACTACTTTATGCCGGCAGAAGTAGTGCCATTAGTAGAAATTGTGATGGGCGAGAAAACGGGACTAGCCTTTGCAGATAAAGCATGTCAGCTGTACAAAAAAATCGATAAAAAACCGGTCCTGGTTAAAAAAGATATTCCTGGATTTTTAGCCAACCGCATACAGCATGCACTCATGCGCGAAGCGCTATCCCTTGTACAAGAGGGTATTGCAAGCCCTGAGGATATTGATGACGCCGTACGCTATAGCTTTGGATTTCGATATGCTGCTGTTGGCCCCATGACTCAAAAAGAAATTTCTGGATGGGATGGGATGGCTAATGCAGCAAAGGAAATCTACCCCTCCCTATCTAATATCACCACCCTTCCACCAAAGGTGGTGCAACTGATGAGCGAGGGTAAAACCGGCATGAAATCAGGCGAAGGTTTTAGAAAATGGACGCCAGCAGAGATCGAAAAGGTATCAGAATCCTACTCGAGAAGACTCAAGGCTGCCTTTGATGTACTTAACATTGAATAACTGAGTACCCCTTGGCAATGACCTCTCTCACCCGATTGATGCTTGGTGTCACACCAATGCCAGTGGATGCCAATTGGCTTACCTCTAGGTATCCATGCTTGGCAATGAGGGGCGCATCACACACATCAAACTTCAAGTATTGATTCGACATGCTAAAACCCCAGGACACCTCTCCCGTCGCAAAGCCGATTGATGCTGTCGCTGCTGCCGATAATGAAGTCTCAGCAATCTTGCAGGCTAAATTTAAGCCTAACTTATGCTCACTGAGTAGCTTAGCGCACTCAAGAGCTTTAATGATGCCGCCTGTCTTAATCAACTTCAAGCTAGCGCCTCCAATAGCATTGGCATCTATGAATTGTTCCAGCTCGGCAACACCATGGATGGATTCATCTAAACCGATAGGAATGCCAGAGCTATTTTTTAAAAGGGCAAAATCATCCATAGATAAATCTGCCGGTATTAGCTGCTCTACAAATGTCAAACGACTAGCCTCTTCCGATTGGCAAAAGCGGATGGCATCTGTCAAAGTCAATGCACAGTTAGCATCAACAGAAATCACATCACCCGCCAAGCTATCGCACAGCATCTTCACTCTATGGAGATCCTCCTCCAGTGAAGGTGAGCCGATTTTAATTTTCCAGTGCCTAAAACCCAGATCACGGAATGTTTTAGCGTCACTAAGCTCTTTTTCTAAAGATCCACCTAACATTCTCAACAAGGGAATAGCGGTAGGCGGCAGTTCATTGAGGGATTTGTTTCTGCTGCGCAAATATTGCCATAAAGGAACACAGGCTTCTTGCGTATATAAATCTAATAAAGCCATCTCCACACAGGATTTAGCCGATGCATTTGAATACAAGAACAGACTGAATGTGTCCGCAAAATTATCAGGCTCTAGCCAGTCAATAGATAACGATTTTTCTACCAAGTATCGAATGCTGCCAATCAGACTATCCAAAGTTTCACCAGTCATCAAGGGTGCTACGGATGCCTCACCCCAACCCTGCCTACCTTTTTCATCAGTAAGGCACAGCAATACCGTTTTTGCATCAACTACGATTTCCCGCGACATTTTGATGGGCTCAATGAGGGGGATTGATAAAGGGTAGATATCTGCGCGGAGTATTTTCATTTTTTTGTTTTACTAGGTTTAATGTAGCAACTCATATTCTAAAAAATTAAGGAGACAATACATGAGAAAATTTATTTTGACACTAACAGTCTTGGGAGCTTTGTCCCCCTTTTTGACTAATGCACAAAGTTATCCGAATCAACCTATTAAGTTAATCATCCCCTTTGCCGCTGGTGGACCGTCAGATGCCCTTGCACGTGGCTTTACTCCAAAGCTAAGTGAGAACCTTGGTCAACCCATCATTCTTGAAAACAAGCCTGGCGCGGGCGCTAATTTAGCAGCTGAATTCGTAGCAAACTCCAAGGCTGATGGGTACACACTATTTTTAATGATGGTGGGAACCCAAGCAATCAATGAGACTTTGTATAAAAAATTAAACTACAACGTTGTCAAAGATTTTTCCCCAATCTCATTGGTTGCATCTTCATCACTCATGCTAGTGGCTAACCCCTCAGTTCCAGTAAAGAGTGTTGCCGAACTGATTGCTTTTGATAAAGCCAATCCAGGCAAGGTTAGCTTTGGTTCATCTGGAGCAGGAACGCCCCTCCATTTAGCTGGAGAGTTATTTAATACCCAGGCAGGAACCAATATTCTGCACGTGCCATATAAGGGTGCAGCTCCGGCATTGACTGATGTATTGGGTGGACAAATTCAAACAGCAATTGTTGGAACGCCAGCGGCACTCCCCTATGTTAAATCCGGCAAGCTTACCGGCTTGGGTGTTACAAGCCTGAAGCGCTCCTCAAACGCGCCTGAGATTCCAGCTATTTCTGAGACTCTGCCAAAATTTGAAGTAGAGTTGGTGTATGCAATTGTTGCTCCTGCAAACACGCCCAAGGCAATCGTTGATAAACTGAATTCGCAATTAGTGAGCGTGCTCAATAATCCCGATATCAAATCTCAATTGAATTCCAGAGGGTTTGATGTAGTCACTAGTACCCCAAACCAATTGGGCGAATACATCAAGTCTGAGGTTGCTAAATGGGCTCCAATTGTCAGGAAATCAGGCATCACGGCTGAATAATTCAAATTTAATAGTGGAATAGACTCATGATTGAAACGTCTGGAAAAAAATTAGCGGGGCCCATTATTCGGCTTCATCCCAATGACAATGTCGTTGTAGCCCGAGTAGATGTACCTATTGGCGAATCTGTACCGAGCGAAAATTTTACAAGTCGCAGTCAAGTACCCGCGGGCTACAAAATTGCCAGCAAGAAAATTCTCCAGGGTGAGCCGATTCTGAAATACAACGTGACCGTGGGTTTTGCTAATACAGATATTGAGGCTGGCACGATGGTGCATAGTCACAATACGGAGTTTCGTGAATTCGATCGTGACTATGCATATGCTAGTGAATATAAGCCCACCACCCTTTTGCCTGAATCTGAGCGAGCTACCTTTCAAGGCTATGTCAGATCTAATGGCAAGGTTGGGACGCGTAACTTCATCGGTATTCTATCCACTGTCAATTGCTCAGCAACCGTTGTGAATAAAATTGCCGCTTGGTTTACACCCGAACGTTTAAAGGATTTTCCTAATGTCGACGGTGTGGTCGCGTTTAGTCATGACATTGGTTGCGGCATGGAAATGAGCGGTGAACCAATGCAGTTACTGCGTAGAACGATGGCAGGATATGCTCAGCATCCCAATCTAGCTGCTGCACTCATTATTGGTCTAGGCTGTGAGCGCAACCAACTCAAAGGCTTAATGGAGCAAGAAAGTCTCAAGGAAAATTCCACCTTACATACGTTCATCATGCAAGAAACTGGTGGCACGCGCAAAACAATTGAAGCTGGCATTGAAGCCGTCAAAGCACTTCTGCCTGAGGCGAATAAGGTAAAGCGTCAAACCGTCTCCGCAAGCCACCTCTGCGTGGGTTTGCAATGTGGCGGCTCTGATGGCTTTTCCTCTATAACTGCCAACCCTGCATTGGGTGCTGCGATTGACATTCTGTCGCGCCATGGTGGTACAGGCATTCTCTCGGAGACCCCAGAAATTTATGGGGTTGAGCATACCCTCACTCGCAGGGCTGCTAGCCAAGCAATTGGCGAAAAACTTATCCAACGTATACGTTGGTGGAAGGACGAATACTCTGTTGGCCGCGATGTCCAGATTAATGGTCAAGTCAGCCCCGGCAATCAAATTGGCGGCCTTGCCAATATCTTTGAAAAGTCTCTGGGCTCTTCCATGAAAGGCGGAACAGGACCACTAATGGAAGTGTATCGATATGCAGAACCTGTAACAGCCAAAGGCTTTGTTTTTATGGACACCCCGGGCTTTGATCCTGTCTCAGCAACCGGTCAGATTGCCGGCGGGGCAAACCTGATTGCGTTCACTACAGGACGGGGTTCCATGTTTGGATCCAAACCGGCACCCTGTATTAAGCTGGCAACCAATACGCCTATGTATACACGCCTAACCGAGGATATGGATATCAATTGTGGAGAGATTTTGGATGGCACCGTTTCTGTTCAAGAGATGGGGCAGCGTATTTTTGAACTATTCCTCAGAACAGCCTCTGGGGAGCAGTCTAAAAGCGAGTTATTAGGTCTGGGGGATTATGAATTTGTACCCTGGCAAATTGGGGTTATGAGCTAAGCGAATCCCCATATCCACGGCAATAGCAAGCGGGCATCTAGCCCGCTTTTTCTTTGCTCAAAAGTCAGTAGGAATCAGCGCTAAGAACTGTAGAATTAAGCTTATTGATTTAATCAGGGCTTATCAGAATCATGAAATTTAGGGATTACTACGAAACACTCGGCGTCGCACGGGGCGCTACAGAAGCTGAAATTAAATCAGCCTACCGAAAGCTCGCCCGCAAATATCATCCAGATGTCAACAAAGAGGCTGGCGCAGAAGATCAGTTCAAGGAACTTGGGGAAGCCTACTCCGTCTTAAAAGATACTGAGAAGCGCGCTGCTTACGATCGCATGGGCGCCAATTGGAAGAATGGTCAAGACTTCACACCGCCACCAAACTGGAACGAAGGATTTGAGTATTCAGATGGTAACTATGGTGGTGGTCATGGCGGCTTTGGTGGTGGCTATGAGGGCGATCAAAGCGAGTTCTTTGAATCACTATTTGGTCATGGCCGACATCGCCAAGGGGGACGTGGCGGCAATCCGCGTCAAGGTATGGACTTTAAGGGCCAAGATCATCACGCCAAAATACTGATTGATCTTGCTGACACTTATAACGGTGCAAAACGCACCATCTCTCTACATATGCCGACCCAAGATGCCAACGGTCATGTCAGCACTCAAGAGCGCAAACTCGATGTCAGCATCCCCAAGGGTATTAAGGCTGGACAAAATTTACGCTTAGCCGGTCAAGGAGGTCCGGGCATGGGTGCTGGCGGCGCAGGTGACCTCTACCTTGAAATTGACTTCCACCCTAATCCGATTTATCGCATAGATGGCAAAGATGTTTATTTAGATCTACCCCTGGCTCCATGGGAAGCTGCATTAGGAACCACAGTCAATATTCCCACCCCTGCAGGATCTACTCTGGAGTTAACTATTCCCGCTGGAACTGCTACGGGTCGCAAGATGCGACTCAAGGGCAAAGGTATTCCCAGTAAAGATGCTGGCGACTTATACGTAGTTCCAAATATCGTCTTGCCCGGCGCAGAAACTGATGCACAAAAAGAAGCCTATCAAGCCTTAGAAAAAGCTTTTGATTTCAAGCCTAGAACCCACCTGAAGGGATGATAAATATGACGCAAACACAAATCACCTGGATTGAGAGTGCCATCGTTGAAGATGAGGTACACATGACCATTGTGGAAATTTCACAAGCTACACGAGCGCCAGAAGAACTCATCATGTCCTGGGTATCTGAAGGCGTTCTTAGTCCAGCCGGCTCATCTCCCGAAGACTGGCGATTTAGCGGTGACTCACTCAAGCGTGCAAGAACTGCCGCTCACCTTGCTCACGACTTAGAACTCAATACTCCTGGTGTTGCACTGGCACTCGATCTCTTGGATGAGATTACACGCCTACGCAATCAACTACTTCGTGAAAATATAGCTTAAGACTCTGAGCAAATCACAATAGTGCACTTTGCAATTTAGGATGAAACATATATGACAGCATTACCCTGCATTGAAATTGAAACTGCCCCCAATCCAAGCGCATCTGTAATTTGGCTTCACGGATTAGGTGCTGATGGAAACGACTTTGTACCCATCATTCCACAGCTAAACCTGTCTGAGTGCCCCGCTATTCGCTTTGTTTTTCCGAGTGCACCAAGCATATCCGTCACCGTGAATGGTGGCTATATCATGCCAGCCTGGTATGACATCACTGGAAGAGATATCAGCGACCGCGAGGACCTTGCTGGTATTCATAAATCGGCGGCAGCGATCTCGGAGTTGATTGAACGAGAAGCAAGTCGTGGTGTTGCCTATGAAAAAATTGTTTTAGCTGGCTTCTCTCAAGGCTGCGCCATGTCTCTCCAAGTGGGCTTACGCTTTCCACATGCACTTGCAGGCATCATGGCGTTATCAGGTTATCTACCCCTAGCAAAAACCTTACCGCTCGAACGAAGTGAGGCTAATGCCAAGACTCCTATTTATATGGCTCACGGTCTTTGGGATGCTGTAATCACTCCAGAACGTGCAGAGGCTTCGGCTGATACCCTAGAAAAAATGGGTTATCAGATGGACTGGAACACCTACCCAATGGAACACTCTCTTCACCCAGATGAGCTAGTAGATATTTCACGGTTTTTGACCATGGTACTGAGCAAGCCCCCTCAAAACCAGGCGCCTTAAATGAGATTAAGACTCGGAGCGACTCAGCAACAATTCCCAGCGTTGTAACTTCACATCTAGATCAGCGGTAATTTCGGAGAGACGGGCTTGCATGCTTGCAGCCAGTTCAGGCTCATTCTTATAAAGTTCTGGATTGCTCATTGCAATACCAATCTCAGCCTGCTCCTTCTCCAGCACTTCAATCTGTAGAGGCAATGCCTCAAGCTCTTGACGTTCTTTGCCATTGAGCTTTTGTACGGCGTCCTTTGCCGGCGCAGGTTTCGATTCAGTCTTAAGCTCGGCCTTTACCTCTGATTTTGATTCAGACTTCTCTACAGCCTTAGCGCCACCATTAGCGGCGCGAATTTTATCTGAGCGGGCCTTCTGAATCTTCCAATCCTCGTATCCGCCCTCATACTCCCGCCAGAATCCATCGCCTTCATTGGCAATAATGCTAGTAACTACGTTATCCAAGAAGTAACGATCATGACTAACTAAAAAGACCGTACCCTTGTAGTCTTGGAGTAATTGCTCAAGTAAGTCCAGGGTATCAATATCCAAGTCATTGGTCGGCTCATCTAAAACCAAGACGTTCGCAGGCCTTGCAAATAAACGTGCCAATAGCAAGCGATTACGCTCGCCACCAGACAAGGTGCTTACAGGTGAATTAGTGCGCTCTGGTGCAAATAAGAAATCGCTTAAGTAACTCTTGACATGTTTCTTGTTACCGTTGATTTCAATCCACTCGCTACCTGGACTAATGTAATCCTCAAGCGAAGCATTGAGATCGAGACCTTCGCGCATCTGATCAAAATAGGCAACCTCAATTCGGGTACCCATCGTCGCAGTACCAGAGTCCGGCGCAATAGTTCCGAGAATGAGTTTTAATAGAGTAGTCTTACCAGCGCCATTGGGACCAAGCAAGCCGACTTTATCACCACGCAAAATCGTAGCCGTGAAATCCTGCACGATCGGTCGACCATAAGATTTGGAAACATTTTGAAGATCAGCGACGATCTTGCCACTTCTATCGCCAGCCGATACTGCAAGCTTCACTTGCCCAACTGCATCACGTCTTTGTGAGCGGCTAGCGCGGAGATTTTCCAGACGGGCTATGCGCGCAACGCTTCGGGTACGTCTTGCCTCAACCCCCTTGCGAATCCAGACCTCTTCTTGGGCAAGCAATTTGTCTGCTCGCGCATTAGCCAAGGATTCAGAATTCATTTCCTGATCTTTCAATACTTCATAGGCCGAGAAATTACCTGGATACGTTCTTAAAATACCGCGATCTAACTCAACAATCTGTGTGCAAACGTTATCCAAGAAGGCGCGATCATGGGTAATCAAAATCACGGAACCCTTGTACTCTTTTAATAAATCTTCCAACCAAGAAATCGAATCCAAATCCAAATGGTTGGTAGGCTCATCAAGTAACAGTACATCTGGCATCTCCACCAGAGCGCGCGCCAGTGCAACGCGTTTCTTAGTTCCACCAGAGAGCGTGCTAATTTTAAGATCAGCTTCTAAATGCAGGCGATCTAGCGTTTCATGAACGCGTTGCTCCCAATTCCAGCCACTGAGAGCCTCTAATTGAGATTGCACTTCATCCAATCGGTTGTGAGAAGCATCATCCCACTCCCCTATGCTCAGAGCCTCATATTCTTCACGCAGGGCTTTAGCCTGAGCAACACCCTTGGATACCGCATCAAAGACCGTCTCCTCAGCATCGAAGATAGGCTCCTGGGGAACATAGGCAATACGAAGGCCTTGCTGATATTGCAGCAAACCATCATCCATTTTTTCTATGCCGGCCAAGATCTTCAATAAAGAAGACTTTCCAGTGCCATTACGGCCAATTAAACCAACCCGCTCCCCAGATTCCAGTGAGAAAGCGGTGTTTGCGAGGAGGTCAACGTGGCCAAAAGCCAGTTTTGCATCAGTGAGTACGATTAAGGCCATGGTGACATTATCGTCACTTCACTCAAAGTCGCGATATTTCTAATAAACATGGGATTGAGAAGTAGAATTTACTTCAGTAATTAGCCCAAATTGAGAGATAAATGACCTGCAAGCTCAGCCCTACAGCACCGCGACTTATTCTCTTTGCAGGTCATGCAGGGACAGGTAAAACCACCTTAGCCAAAAAAGCATTACCCCTCATTATTGAAAAGACAGGGGAAGACTTTTTCTTTTTAGACAAAGATACGGTTTATGGTGCCTATAGCGCCCATATCATGGAGCTCACCACCAACAATCCTAATGATCGCGACAGCCCTTTTTATTTGCAGAACCTCAGGGATTGGGAATATGCCGGACTTATCGCTATCGCTAAAGAAAACCTGCAGCTTGGAGTTAACGTCATCTTGGTGGGGCCATTTTCTAGTGAAATCCAAAGCGGTCGAATGTTTAACCCCGAAGAGCTGGGAGTGCCCAGTGTGTCGAGTATCCGAATCGCCTGGATTGATTTAGATGAGAGTGAAGCCAAAAGTCGTATGGAACAGCGCGCAGATCCGAGGGATGAGTACAAACTGCAGCACTGGGATGAATACGCTAAGCGAAGACAAGAGCCACCAAAGCATGCCGCGATACAGCGTTTTGATAATCGATATTTTGATGAGGCTCGATTTGAGAAATTAATCGACCATTTAATTAATTAAATGCCAATGGGGACTGGAGATTAGACTCGTGGAATTATTTAGAAAGATAATCGAGCGCGACTGCTTCGGCTACTTTAATTCCATCCACCCCAGCCGACAAGATACCCCCCGCATAACCAGCACCCTCGCCTGCAGGGTAAAGGCCTTTGATATTTAGACTCTGGAGATTTGCACCTCGCGTAATTCGCAAAGGTGATGATGTACGCGTCTCAATGCCAGTCAATACCGCATCCTTCATCGAAAAGCCTTTAATCTGCTTCTCAAAAGCGGGGATTGCTTCTCGAATCGCCTCAATTGCATAGGAGGGTAAGGCATCAGCAAGGTCTGTCAAATGAACGCCCGGTTTATAAGATGGGATTACAGAACCAAAATCCGTAGAAGCCTTGCCAGCGAGGAAGTCTCCTACCAATTGTCCGGGGGCTTCATAGGTAAACCCGCCTAGCTCGTATGCCTTGGACTCTAGAGCCCTTTGAAACTCAATGCCTGCTAAAGGGCCGCCAGGATAGTCTTCGGGAGTAATGCCAACCACGATACCCGCATTAGCATTGCGCTCGTTACGGGAGTACTGACTCATTCCGTTAGTCACAACACGATTTGGTTCGGAGGTTGCAGCAACTACAGTTCCACCTGGGCACATGCAAAAGCTATAGACCGCGCGGCCATTCTTAGCATGGTGAACCAATTTGTAATCAGCTGCACCGATGAGTTCATTGCCAGCGTGAGGCCCTAGACGAGCTTTATCAATCAAGGATTGGGGATGCTCAATGCGAAAGCCTACTGAAAAGGGTTTTGCTTCCATATAAACCCCTGCTGCATGCAAGACCTCAAAGGTATCACGAGCACTGTGCCCTAAAGCAAGCACCACATGATTGGCAGGCAAGTCTGGATGCCCCTCAATTTTGACTCCAGCAATTTGATCATTCTGAATATCAAAGCCAACCACCTTTTGTGAGAAACGTATCTCTCCACCAAGTTCAATAATTTCTTGGCGCATTCTTTCGACAACACCAACTAAGCGGAAGGTTCCAATATGCGGCTTAGCTACGTAACGAATTTCTTCTGGAGCACCCGCTTTAATAAATTCACCAATGACCTTACGTCCGTAAAACTTTGGATCTTTAATTTGACTCCAGAGCTTGCCATCAGAAAACGTCCCTGCTCCTCCCTCACCAAATTGCACATTAGATTCTGGATTGAGGACATTCTTGCGCCATAGACCCCAAGTGTCTTGTGTACGTTCGCGTACGGGTTTGCCACGCTCTAATACGATCGGCTTAAAACCCATCTGAGCTAATACCAAGGCAGCAAAAATTCCACAAGGGCCAAAACCAATAACAACGGGACGTACAAAACTAGTATCCTTGGCTTGTGAGGAGTTGGCTACAAAGTGATAACTCGTATCGGGAGATGGCCGAACATGCATATCATTCGAAAACTGCTTCAGTAGCTTTTCTTCATCTTTTACTGATAAATCAACTGTATAAATGAAGGCCAGCGCAACGTTCTTTCTGGCGTCATAACTCCGTTTAAATACTTCCGTCCGAATCAAGTCTTGAGCTTGGATATGCAAACGAGCTAGGATCGCCTCCTCCAATGCCTCGGGGGCATGGGTAATTGGCAGGCGAAGTTCGGTAATACGGATCATGGGACTCAACGATACACAGTAAATAGGGGCAATTTACGAAATAATACTGGCAGAGGCGGATGAGGCCACTTAAAAGGCGATAATGCGCCATGGCTCTACGCGCAACTATCCACAAAGCCGACCTCCACGTCGCAGATTCTGACCGTCACTATTACGGCAGTCACTCCCTCACTATAGCCAAGCATCCCTCGGAAACTGAAGAGCGAATGATGGTTCGGATTATTGCGTTTGCCCTGCAAGCCCAAGAAGATCTGGCATTCACTAAGGGCTTAAGCGACACGGATGAGCCAGATCTTTGGGTAAAAGACCTCACCGATGCCATTAAGCTCTGGATTGAAATTGGTCAGCCAGACGATCGACGTATCCTTAAGGCCTGCGGTCGGTCCGATCAAGTGATCGTCTATTGCTATGGCGGCCATACGAGCAAGATCTGGTGGGACGGCATCGCCAATAAGCTAACTCGTGCACGTAATCTCCAAGTAGTCTCTATTCCAGCAGAGCAGGCTAAAGAACTGAATACATTAGTGGAGCGCAGTATGGTGCTACATGTCAATATTCAAGATGGCGAAGCTTACGTATCTTCGGATATGGGACAAGTGACCATTACCCCTGAAATTTGGCGCAGCCAACAACCATGAACATCATTGTTTTAGACACGAATATCTTGTTAGATATTTTTGTCTTTAATGATGTCAGGTCGCTTGACTTAAAACAAGCCGTTCTGGAACGTAGTATTCAAGCTGTAGCCAGTCAGAAGACCCTAGAAGAATTCGCTGATGTAATCTCCCGCCCACTCTTTAAGCTGGATAGTCAAATGCAAGCGAATATTCTGGAGCAATGGCAATCGCTTGCAGCATTACAGAATGATGCTGAGTTACTCCCCGCGCCTTGGAAGTGCCAAGATGCAGATGATCAGATCTTCTTGGATCTGGTCCATCAGCTTAGACCAGCAATATTGATTAGCAAAGACAATGCGATTCTTCAGCTAGCCAGCCAAGCTGCTCTGGAAGATATTTTGATTACCAGCGATTACAACGCTTTCAAGCTTTAAAACTGGGGTGCAGTCCCTTGGCGTGCTGCGCAACATCTAAAGAGTTTCGTAGGGCATCCGCCGCAGTAAATCCCTGGGGGATTGGAGATATATCTAGAATGGAGTACGGGACAGAATTTGTCATTTATAGATCATACCGAGAAAGTGCTTTTTTGACATGAGTAAACCAAAAATGGCAGATGCCGATGACGGACTTTTTAAGCCAGGCAATAAGCTAAGACATATCAAGACTGGTGGATTTTACAAAGTAGTTTTACTTGCCAATGTTGAGGCTAACTTAGAGCCGGCCTACGTCTATGAATCTTTACAGTCACATGATTTTTGGATTCGACCTCAAGCAGAGATGGAAGATGGTCGATTTGAATTGGTCAATGCTTAAGACACTAATACAGGAATTGAAATGACTGAAGATCGCATCACCAACCTGGAGATTAAGCTGAGCTTTACCGAAGATCTGATTGATCAACTCAATCAAACTATCTATAAGCAACAACAGCAGATTGAATTTTTATATCGTGAGCTTAAATCCATTCGGGAGCAAGCCAGCAGTGCCGATGGCACAGCTAACAGCAGCCCAAAGGATGAAATTCCACCCCACTATTAAAGCCCTGATAATATTGGAAATAGATTAGAGCGCGATATTCAAAAAAGGATGTACATCATGAGCAACTTAGTTCCGTTTTTAGTCCAATGGGGCCTCACTTCACTATCCCTCTGGGTCGCCAGTTATCTTTTTAGCGGTCTGCGTTTTGCAGATGGTGGATCACTGCTGATAGCCGCCCTACTGCTTGGATTTGCGAATGCCGTAGTTAAGCCTTTATTAATTCTCCTCACCTTGCCACTAACTGTTCTCACCATGGGATTGTTTCTGTTGGTAGTGAATGCACTAGTGCTGATGTTGGTCTCTGCAGTGGTTAGTGGCTTTACGATCTCGAGCTTCTGGACAGCCTTTTTTGCCAGCATCTTTATTTCTTTATTCAGCCTGTTTATTAGCGGAATACTGTCTTAAGGCTTACTGTACCCCAGGGTAGATATCAGACCAGGAGTGAAGTGCATCTCGGCAGGGATGCGTTTTAGTGGTCATCGATCTAGCATTCTCGGCCAAAATTGATGCGCCACCCGTCAAAAATCCTAACCCAATGGAGACCGCACTATTCACCACACCAGTTTGATTAACGGCTGCTTTAGGGTTCATTAGTGTTCCACCCATTTTTACCAATCCAGCGAGATCAAGGCCGGTGGTAATGCCAGATTTCTCTTGAGGATTCACTGTAAGATTTACTGCTTCAGTCTTCAAATTAATTGAGCCAGCCAATACCGCATTTAGCCTATCGGTCTCGATACCCACAGTATTAGCAATATTAATCTGCCCCTGATTAATTGGTAGGTAGGCAACCGCACACTCCAAAATCGTTTCAGTAGACTTTTTACGCAAGGGGTTCATCGAGTTCAAAAGCGTGATGACGAAGTCACCAGCATCATTTAAGAAGTTGGAGCCCATCTTTGCTTGACTGACACTGATCTGGATTTTGCCACTAGAGTTTCCGGCAATCTGATGAAGACTACCTCCCGAAGAATTGAGGTTGAAAGCAAGCTTCATATCACCTCCACTCACCTTTGAGCTCGGATCAACTCGAGCCGATAGATTTTCGAGCGTGAAATCCTTGGTGACTCCTCTCACTGAAATTACAGGGCTTGGTGAATTGAGTTGTGACAGATGAATCTGGATATCAGCAGATCCCTTGCCCATCTGCAATGTCAACTGAGGGATATCAATCACATTCCCATCCAATTGCAAAGTAGCCTGCAAATTTTCTATGGGCTTACGGTTCGGCAAACCTAACTCAACAATATTGACCGTAATTTTTCCTTTGGCTTGAGGTAGAGCATTAAAACCAATCGCCTCACTACTAAATAGGTAAGTGGACTGCGGCTTGCTAACAGGATGCACCGTTGGAGATTCTGACTTAGCAGTGTTGATGCTTCGGGGGGCTGTAGTACTTTTACCCAAAGACGGCCAATCAAATGCTTTGGAAGTCAGTGCTAAATTAATGGTAGGTGATGCCTTGGGCTGCTTATCCAACTCACCCTTAATCAGCATTAGCTTGCCATTGAGGGTGAGGCTCAGGTCCAGGGGGAATTGGCTAGGAGAGACATCCCACTGCTGGAACAATCTGGAAAAAGAGCCTGTTTTTCCACTTAACTCTAAAACTTGACCTTGAGTTTTCATATCCAGAGAGATGGTGGTGTTACCACTACCCTCGCGCAATGCCAAGCGTTTGATTTCATAGCTTGAGATTGAACTGAAGGCATCTTGGTACTGAATCTGGGCATCAAGCACAGCGATATTCTCTATGGAGATAAGGCCATCAACTGAGGAGGATGTAGTTGCAGAATCATTACTAGTGGATCCTGCAGCAGTTGATGTAGCTGAACTCATATCCCAATTCACCTTGCTTGCTGTATTTTTTTGTAAGAATAATTCTAGGCCAGCAAGCTTCACGCTGGCGATTTCAACCTGCTTACTCAGTAGGGGAAGAAATTTAATATCCAGCTCAACACGCTTCAGGGTCAACATCTCGGGCGCATCTGCCCAAGACGCATTACTTAGACTTAAGCGCTCCGCAGAAACGGAAATCCTAGGGAAAAAGCTTAAATTGACTGGGCCGACAATCTTTAAGTCTCGGCCTGTAGCTACTTTCACCGAAGTAGCTAGCAATTTCGTCAACTTGACTGGATCAACAGCGGAGGCAGCATACCAAATGCCAACTCCACCCAAAAGGAGGAGGCTGCCTAGGGTGATTAAGATGATCTTTAGTCTTTTAGTCATTCACTTGAATTCTCACTTTATTACTAAGTACATAAATGCCATCCCAGCATTCGCGGGATCTGAGGCAGTCGTGCTGTATGCCTACTTTTAGGGGGCAACTTCGCCTCCGAAATAAAAATGTAAGACTCCAATATCGCATCTTGTGTTCATAGACGCTCAACTACTCGCCTTTTTTAACACGGCATAAATTTGATCCTTGAGCAGCAACTTCTCTTTTTTCAAGATTTCAATCCCTTCAGGGGTACTCGGCTCTCTGTAAGCCTCCATTCTTTGAATCAGCTAATCGAGATTGTTGTGCTTATCAAACAAATGCGAAAAGTGACGATCTGATGTTTTTAGCTTGCTGATTAACTCGCGGTATTCAGGGAACATGGGTTTTCCTTAAGTTGAGTCTATTCACAACGATACCAATTCAGTGTAGCAACTTGAGGCTGAAATTCAAGCACCTTACCCACCTTACGCAAACTTTAAAAACAAGGGAGCCCTCAACATGGATTTGGCAAAGCAAATTCTCATATAGGTATCAGCAAAAGTGAATAAAACTGAAGTAAGATTACTTAGTGCGCGAAGCACATTAACTACCAATAAGAAGGGTAATAGACCATGGCTACAAAGAAGTCTCCAGCGAAAAAGAAAGTAGCTACTAAGGTGGTAAAAAAAGCCCCCGCAAAGAAAGCAGTTAAGAAAGTTGCCGCAAAGAAAGTGCCAGCTAAAAAGGCGGTTAAAAAGGCAGTGAAAAAACCAGTTGCTAAGAAAGTAGTCGCCAAGAAAGCGATTGCTAAAAAACCGGTAGTAAAAAAAGTTGCGGCCAAGAAGCCTGTAGCGAAGAAACCAGCCGTCAAGAAAGCTGTCAAAAAATCTCCTAAGACTGCAGCCGTGAAACAACTGAAAGTCGATCAATATGGACTTGAGGAAGATGATGAGTTCTATGGTCTGTACTTTGCTAAATCCACTAAAAAGGGTTTAGTTGAAGTTAAGCCCTGCACCTTCTCATTGATGTACTGGTGGAAAGGCCTGCTTGGCTACCCTGACATGATCGAGATCTCCAAAGATAGCAATACAGCAATGCTGCAATTTGAATCTACTTTTGGTGGTGGAGATTCGGGTGAAACGGAATTGACCGAAAAAGATGTGTTTGATGTTGATCACATTATTGAGGTTGATGAGGAAGAGCAGCTGATTTCTCTTTATTCCTATGTACCCATTCCTGTCCCAGAAAAGCTCATTGGCGCATTAGGTCTCTCCATTCTGAATATCAACCCAGAAACCCGTTATGGCAACCTAGAAATTTGTTCCACTGACAATGAGGATGGCCAGAATGAGCATTTCCTCCGCTATCGCGCAGCTACCTATTTGCGTGGCGTTAAGTCTGGAAAAGTTGAGGCTATTGAAAGCATGATTACCAATGGCTCAGAGTTCTTTGGATTAGCCTTAGATGCAATGTGTGTCAATAAATCTATTAAGAAATGGTTACTTAGCTAAGTAATCGTGGATTAATAAATATTGCACACAAAAATGTAGGTCATAGGAAAGCGGTCGTTTACTGTTTTGCGAGTCTCAACAATAGTAGCGCCTCGCTTTCCTAGTTTTTTACACTCCCCTGCTGCGGCCGCCTGGACCTCTGTATCTTTTGCAGATTTGGGAGCATGTACCCCAACCGTGCCATCAGACTGTCGATAGACTCCAAACTCACTTGGTGGCGTCGCGCATACCAACAAAAAAATGCCTGCAGATAGCGCAACAATAGATTGGTAAATTTTCATTGGAAGGTCACAAAGTGGATCAAGTTGGAATCTATTCTAGCCAATTCTATTTGTAACCCACCCGATCTAATAGCCTTTGTGCAGCGATCTGATTCTTACCAATTGCAGCAACTGAGATATTTTCTGCTTTAAATGGTCCCAATATTTTGAGACCTTCATTTTCAATTTTCACTGACTTCACTACGGGCCATTCGTTATTGCCATTGGCAAAGTATTCTTGTGCCGAATCGCTAGCTAAGTAGTCTAGAAACTGCATAGCTGCCTGTGGATGTGGGGCATTTTTAGCTACGCCGCCGCCAGCAATATTAATGTGAGCGCCAGTGGTTTTTTGATTAGGCCAAATAAACCCAATCTTAGAAATGATTTCTTGGTCTTCTGGCTTAGTAGAGCGCAGTAACCTCACTAGGTAATACGAGTTAGCTAAGGCAACAGCACATTCACCTGAAGCAACTGCTTTAATCTGATCGGTATCACCCCCTCTTGGAGGGCGAGCCATATTTGCCACCATGCCCTTAGCCCATGCTTCAGTAGCAAGCTCACCGCGACGTTCAATCATGGCACCAATCAAGGACAGCATATAAGGATGGGCACCTGAGCGAGTGCAAATTTTGCCCTTGTTTATAGGGTCCGCTAATTTCTCATAGGTGTCTACATCTTGCGAGTTCACTTTTGACTTGTTGTAAACCACAAGACGCGCTCTAGTGGAAAAACCAAACCAAGTCGATCCTTCGGGATCTGGCTTTGAGCGCAGGTTAGCGGGAATACGACTCTCTAAATACTTAGATTGGATTGGCTTGAAGAAGCCGTCAATTTGTGCACGCCATAATCGTGCTGCATCTACCATCAAAATAACATCGGCTGGGCTATTAGCACCCTCGCTTTTTAATCTCTCAGCTAATGCATTGTCATCTGCCTCAATACGATTAATTTTGATACCTGTTTTTTTGGTGAAGTCACTGTATAGCGCTTCATCAGTCTGATAGTGACGAGCTGAATACAAATTAAGCTCTTTAGCCTCCTGCGCATACAAGGGCAAAACCATCAAGCTGCTTAGCACTAAGGCGCAAGAGCTTAAAAATTGTCGGATTGATTGATTTGCCATTGCCGTATTTGCGATCAGAATTAGAAAAATCTAATTTATCACAAATACGAATGATTATCAATTAAGATTTAGAGATGACCCGGGAAAGCAATATGACGGGGAAAAGTCCAACCAAAACAATGGTTAGGGAAGGCAAAGCTAATTCAGCTAAACGTTCATCAGCAGCCAATTGATAGGCCGCAACTGCCAAGGTGTCAAAGTTAAAGGGTCGCAATAAAAGCGTTGCAGGCAATTCTTTCATGACATCCACAAATACAAAAAGGCCGGCTGTAATTAGGCTGCGCTTTAATAAGGGCACGTGCACTCGACGCAAAATCTGCAATCTTGAGAGCCCAAGTAAAGCGGCTGAACCGTCCATGGATGGCGTGATGCGGGACAATCCTGCCTCTACGCTCTGAAGGCTGGAGGAAAGAAATCGAACTAAATAAGCGTAAACCAAGACCAGCATGCTGGCTGACATCCACCAAGCTAGCTGAAAGATTTCCAAAAAAGAAAGAATGCCAATAGCTAGTACAGCGCCTGGTAACGCATAACCAAATCCCAGCAATCGATTGACCCAACTTAAACGCGGATTCAGGCGCACTGAGTAGGCAAAAAATATGGCTAATACAACCGAGATTACGGCCGTCAGAATCGACACCGCTAAAGAGTTACTCAACCAATCCAAATACCGAATATCAATACTGAGGCCCTGTTTAAAGAGCAATTGTAAAAGTGCAAAAGCAGGTAATACAAAACCACAAAGTAGTGTGCCGCCGCAAAATAGGAATGCACCTAGGGCATCCCTGCCATGCAATACCTTCGCAAGTGGCCTACTCTGCGATGAAGATGCATAACGGAGCTTTGAACGACTGCCTTGTTCAATACAAAAGATAAGCAAAACAAAGCTTAAGAGGCCCAAGGCAAGTTGCACGGCCGCTACACGGTCACCAAAAGAGAGCCAAGCTTTAAAGATGCCGGTAGCAAAAGTCTGTACGCCAAAGTAGGATACCGCACCAAAATCTGCCAAGACTTCCATCAGTGCTAATGCCATACCAGCGAAGATGGCGGGTCTCGCCATGGGTAATACCAACTTCACAAATCCCTGCAGCGGACTGTATCCCAGTGTTTCTGAAACCTCAATCAAGCGGCCGCTGCGCTCTAAGAATGCAGTACGCGTAATGAGATAAACATATGGGTATAGACAGAATGAGAAAGACCAGATTGCGCCACTCATCGACCTAGGATCGGGAAAAAACCATAAAGATTCTATTCCGAGCAAATCACGCAACGTAGTCTGTATCGGACCTGAGAATTGCAAGAGATCGACAAATAGATAAGCCATCACATAGGTAGGGACGGCTAAGGGGAGAATTAAGGCCCACTCAAATAATTTCTTGCCGGGAAAATCGTAGCTAGCAACCAGCCAAGCGTTTCCTACCCCGAGAATAAATACCCCTACTCCAACCCCAAGAATAAGCACCGAGGTTGAGGCAATGTATCCGCCAAGTACAAAATTCCAGAGATGACTGAGCGTGCCACTAGCTAGCAGCTCATTTCCAGGCAGCAAGAATGGCGCTGCCAAGCCAAAGAGGGGCAAAAATAGCAACAGGGCAAGCAGTACGACAATACGATTCATTCAATCGGCAATCCGTTTAGACTCTAGCTATGCATTAAACCATTAGCGTCATGAGTATTAATGAGAAAATTATAGAGATGAACTCCGCTCGCACACTGCTTTCGATCCAAGGGCTGGAAATTGACTACCTTAGTCGTGACGGCAAAGGTCGTGTCACTGCCGTTAAAGACCTTAATCTGAATCTTGCCCATGGCGAGATCGGCTGCCTATTAGGCTCGTCTGGTTGCGGTAAATCGACTGTCCTAAGAGCCATTTGTGGGTTTGAGCCTGTTAAGGCAGGGGAAATCCTCTTGCGAGATCAGATCGTGAGCTCTGCCTCTGTTCACCTTTCGCCTAATCAAAGAAAAGTAGGAATGGTGTTTCAGGACTTTGCCCTTTTCCCCCATCTCAACGTTTTAGAAAACATTGCGTTCGGTCTGCAACATCTCCCAAATAATCAAAGATCCTTAGTAGCCATGAAATGGCTTGAGAGAGTATCTCTCTCAAATAAGGCGGATGCCTACCCCCACGAGTTAAGTGGCGGCCAACAGCAACGCGTAGCACTAGCAAGAGCGATGGCCCCAGAGCCTGATTTAATTTTGCTAGATGAGCCCTTCTCCAGCTTAGATATTGAGCTAAGAGAAAGGCTTGCAGGTGAGATGCGCGAAATTTTCAAAGCAAACAACATCACTGCCCTGCTGGTAACTCACGATCAATTTGAAGCCTTTGCTATTGCCGATAAGGTTGGTGTGATGGCGGATGGAAAAGTGCTTCAGTGGGATGCACCATACGAGCTTTATCACAAACCAGCCAATCGCTATATCGCTGATTTTATTGGGCGTGGCGTCTTTGTTAAAGGCATTGTCCTGGCTGGAAATAAAGTCAAGATTGAGCTGGGTGAACTTGATCTGGACGATGACCGCAGTCAGGAAGTGGGCAAAGAAATTGAAGTGTTGTTACGCGCTGACGATATTCAGCATGATGACCATAGCACCATGCAAGCCGAGGTTGTCCGCAAAACCTTCAGGGGCGCGGACTTTTTGTACACCCTCAAATTAGCCTCTGGTGTGGAGATCTTTGCTTTTGTGCCCAGTCACCATGACCATGCAATTGGCGAAAAGATTGGTATCCACCTGGTAGCCGATCACGTTGTCACCTTTACTGATGAAGCGATATCAGCTCACTAGTAATAAGTAAGCGCAGTCGCTTTGCCCTTGAAAATACGGTACGAAAACAAGGTATACCCAAGGATAGTGGGTAACACGACTATTGCACCCCAGAAAATAACCCAGAGCGACTCAGTAGCCGCCGCTGCTTGCCACAAAGTCACCTTACCAATAATGACGTAAGGAAAAATGCTGTAAGCAATTCCAAAAAAGGCCAGCCAAAAGATGGCAACTACGCACGCAAATGGCAACCACTCTTTCTGCGTAGATTTTTTTTCCAATGCATTGATAGATCGGAGGGTGAGTAAAAATAAAATACCGGTAGCGATTGGCACGGGGGAAAGCCAGATTATTTGCGGCCAGGAAAACCACTTATGCATAATTTCAGTACTGAAATACGGTGTTGCAAGAGAAACTAGTGCGATACCAAGTCCGGTTAACCAGAGACTATTCTTTGCCCATCTAAATGCTTTTTGCTGAAGAGTGCCCTCGGTTTTTAAGATCAACCAGGTAGCCCCTAGCAAGACATAGCCAGCAGGCAAGCATAAGCCTACCAATAAGGAGAAAAGCCATCCCAAAGCCCCCGAATCAAAGCCAACGATCAGCCGTCCAATCATGATGCCTTGAGATACGGAGGCAATCAAACTGCCAAGATAAAACAGTAAATTCCAAAGCGGTTTTTGTTCAATGTTCACCTTGACCCTAAAGTCAAAAGACACGCCTCTCAAAATTAGCCCCAGTAACATGGCAGCTACCGGCAAATAGAGCTCAGTCAGTATCTGCCCATGAGCTAAAGGAAAAGCAACTAACAGTAAGCCAACACCCAAGACAATCCATGTTTCATTCGCATCCCAGAAAGGACCAATGGATGCAATCATCATATCTTTATCTGCATCATTTCCGCGATTGAGAAGCATTCCAATGCCTAAGTCGTAGCCATCTAGAACGACGTAAGAAAGCATGGCAATACCCATAGCCACAAAGAAAAATAAGGGCAACCAAACCGAGGCTTGAGTAAAGTCCATTGAGCTCATTAATCAGACTCCAAAAGGACTAAACGAAGAATCCGTCTTCTTGGGAGCTGGATGACCCTGAGCATCTTTCGCATCGGCTTGGCGTGCTAGATAGAAGACTACCCAGATATAGGCAGCTAACAAACCAACATACAGGACTAAATAAGCAAACAAGGTTGAGAAGACCATGCCTGCTGGCAAGGTCGTCACTGCCTGCGCAGTTGTAAGGACTCCCGTTACCAAATAAGGCTGACGACCAATTTCAGTGACATACCAACCGGCTAAAACAGCAATCCAACCAGAGAAGGTCATGGCTACCAATACTCTCGCCATCCATTTGGGGAGTTGACGATTTTGTCGTAACTGCCAACGACCAATCCAAGAACATAACAACATCAACACGCCCATACCAACCATCACTCTGAACGCAAAGAACACGGGGGCTACAGGAGGAATCTTGTCTCCAAAATCATTTAATCCTTTTACTTCGCCATCCACACTATGGGTTAGATATAAAGAGGCTAACTTGGGAATGCTGATCTCATAGTCATTGCTACGTGTTTTTTGATTAGGCACCGCGAAGATGACAGCAGGAACTCCAGAGCCACCCTCCCAAATACCTTCCATCGCAGCCAGTTTGGCCGGCTGATGCTGAAGTGTATTAAGGCCATGCATATCTCCCAGCATGATCTGCAAGGGAATCAGAACCATCGCTACAGTGAGAGAAAGCTTCATCACCAGAAAGTTCGCTGGGGAGCGACTATTGCGCAAATAGCGGTAAGCAGAAATGCCGGCCAATAAAAAAGATACCGTGAGAAAAGACGCCAGCATCATATGCCAAAAACGATAAGGCATTGATGGATTGAAAACGATGGCTAACCAATCAACCGCATAGGCTTTTCCATCAACCATCTTGAATCCTTGCGGAGTTTGCATCCAAGAATTCAGCACAATAATCCAGAACGCTGAAAGACTGGTTCCAAAGGCAACTAAAAATGTGGCTACCGTATGAACTAATGGGGAAACTCTGTTAGCACCGAACAACATCACACCCAAGAAGGTGGCCTCTAGAAAGAAGGCTGTTAATACCTCGTACGCCAGTAAAGGGCCAGCGATATTGCCTACTGTCTCCATATACCCAGGCCAGTTAGTGCCGAACTGAAAACTCATCGTGATGCCGCTCACTACGCCTAACGCGAAGGTGAGGGCAAAAATTTTGACCCAAAAGCGATATGCCTCCTGCCAATAATCTTGACCAGTTCGAATATGCTGAATCTTGAAGAAGAATAGAAACCAGCCAAGCGCTATGGAAATCGTTGGAAACAGGATGTGAAATGAAATATTCGCACCAAACTGAATGCGGCTAAATAAAAGCGAATCAAGCACGGTAGCTCCCGGTAGGTAAGGGTTTACACTCATATTATGTCACCAATCTAGCGACTACGAAAGCCTAAAAAGCATTTTTATAACTCTGTCTAAGTTAGCTTAGACCTTCTATCTAACTATTTCAATTGATTGAGTCATTTTTATTTATTGCACTATTTCCCAAGTCACCCAAGAGAGGCATATCCCTGCTGGCCAAAACACCCTACTTTCTAGCTCGGCAGAGAATGGCAATTTCAGATAAATTCATTAGCTAATTTAATCTTCTTATCTTTAATCACCCCCTCAACTTACTACCAACATTTTTATATGAACGATGGCGCACCCCTCTCAGAAATAATCCGTAAGCGTATCAAAGCTAAAAAAGCGCGCTTTCACGCAAATGACAATATCTCCGCTTTTATTCAACCAGGAGAGTTAAATGCTTTGGTAGATGAAGTGTCCGAAAAAATGCAGGCTGTTCTGGAGAGCCTCGTCATTGACACAGAGAGTGATCACAACACCAAAAATACAAGCAGGCGAGTTGCCAAGATGTTTGTGAATGAGGTTTTTAATGGCCGTTATGTAGAGCAACCTTCACTGACAAAATTTCCTAATGTCAGCCGTCTTAATGAGCTCATGATTATTGGCCCCATTGCCGTCAGAAGCGCCTGCTCCCATCATTTATGTCCAATCATGGGAAGAGTTTGGATTGGGATATTGCCGGATAAGAACTCCGCCCTGATTGGCCTCTCGAAATACTCCCGCCTGACTGAGTGGGTAATGTGTCGCCCGCAAATTCAGGAAGAGGCGGTTGTAGAGCTGGCAGACATGATTGAGAAGAAGGTGAAGCCTACCGGTGTTGCCATCGTGATGGATGCAGATCATTTCTGCATGCAATGGCGAGGTGTTAAGGATCCAGACTCGAAGATGATCAATAGTGTGATGCGGGGATCTTTTTTGAAAGATCCTAATTTGCGTCGAGAATTTCTATCGCTCATTAAACATAATTGATGCAACCACTAGGGAGTATCGAATGACGTCCAGAGCCTGTATCGAATTAAAAGATCTTCGACTGATCACTCAAATTGGAACTTATGCTCCCGGTGCCACTATTCCCGATCAACATCTACTGGATCTGACTTTATGGATCAATCCTAGCCTCATTTTGATTTCAGAAGATCTCATGAGTCGGGTATTCGACTACGACCCCCTCGTCATTGAAATTGATCGCTTAGCTGCAGATGGACACTACGAGACCCAAGAAAGATTGGTCACCAGGATAGTTGAGGCATGTGCTCTCTATCCAGAAATTGAGTCCTTAGAAATAAGCCTCAGGAAAGCACCTGTTCGGGAGAGCTCAGGCGTCTTGGGGATTAAGCTATATGTTGATCAAGATAGCATCACCAGCATGAGAACAACACCAGCCTAGGGGGCTTAAGCCTCCTCCTCAAGAGCATCAACGAGATGGTCATACTTTAGAAAATTTTCGCGGTGTCTTCTGTAGAAGAGGAGACCCTCACTCAGGCTGGCTACCGTGGCACCCTGCTCGCGCATCTTGTCCCAGAGATTCCAATCTTCTTGTGGATGCACGCCATCTACATACCTTCTTTTGTAGCCGACTTGCTGACCTAAGGCTGTGCGGTACATCATCGAGCCATGATGCTTGCCATCTCTATCCCAATACAGATCTCCTTGATAGGGCTTGGTCTCCCCAGGAACACGATCATGAATCTCTTCCTTGAGTTCGCCAGTAACAACAATGTCATAGGTAACGATATCGGCACTCGCATTTGATAGCAGCTCAATTGCATCCGATCTGAGCCAATTATCGGCACCAATGAATAGAACATATTCCGTATCAACCCGCATCAAAATATCGTGGAAGTTATCTACAGTACCTAAATTCTGCGGCCTCAGAATATATTCAATATCGGGATATAGGGCGGGTAAATGGCTGCAATCATGTGCGCCATCATCAACAAACAGAATTCTGGCAGGGGCTGTTGTTTGAGACAACAAGGACTCAATGCAGTGCGCTGCAAGATGACCGTACTTATAGGAGGCGATAACGACTGTAATCATATTGCAGGGGATTAGAACACGAAAGTGTGGTGTTCGAATGAAGCCCCACTTTAAACCCCATACAATAGGCATATGTTGATACAAATCGCCAATCTCCTCCTCCAAGTCCTTGTGAGCGTTATTGCTGGAGCATGCCTTCTGAGATGCTACTTACAATGGCTTGCATTTAATCTCGGCATGGGTCAAAACAAGACCATCGGCTCCTATGTTCTGCCACTGAGCAATTGGATTGTCATTCCACTTCGCAGAGTCATTCCCAGTATTGGTCGTTTTGATGTGGCAAGTTTTATTGCCGCCTATCTACTCATTCTAGGAAAGGTAGCGCTCCTATTTTGGATCTCTGGTGCTATCTTGCCTGAGCTGTCATGGTTAGCGATTGCTTTTATCGATTTACTAGACCTCATCCTGTCGGGACTTGTCGGCCTGGTGTTTGCCAGCGTAATTCTCTCGTGGGTTAGCGCTGGATCTCAAATTCAATATCTAGTTTCACTTTTAGTAGATCCACTGCTAACGCCAATCAGAAAAGCATTGCCTAATTTTGGCGCATTGGATTTATCACCTCTGGCGCTACTCCTCATTCTGCAGGTGCTGCAGATTGTGGTGAGTAACCTGAGATAAAGAGTTTAGTTGGAGCTCTCGAGGCTTTCCTGAATGACTTGAATAAAGTGCTCGCCATAGCGCTCCAGCTTGGCTTGCCCGACCCCGCCAATACGACTGAATTGATCTAAGGTAGTAGGCGAAGATTTCACCATCTCCTGCAAAGTACTGTCATGAAAAATCACATAGGGTGGCACCCCTTGTTCGCGTGCCAGCTCAGTACGCTTAGCCTTGAGCAACTCCCATAAGTTTTCATCTGCAATATTGTTAAAGGGATGGGTAGAGCTCTTTTTTGATCCAGCTTTTGTAGCTTTACTCTTGGAGTAGCCCGTTTCTTTGCGCAGCCAAACCTCTTGCTCTCCGCGCAGGACAGGCAAGGCAATAGCATCCACTAGCTTTAAGCCGCCATGCAATGCAATATCAGCATCTAAATAACCACCCGCTACCAACTGACGGTAAATACTATTCCACTGGGCCTGATTAAGCTCTGAACCAATGCCAAATGTACTCACTTGCTCATGAAAAAATTGCTTCACTCTGGGAGTCACTTTGCCCAAGAGTACATCAATTAAGTGGGTCACACCGAAACGCTGACCAGTACGATACACACATGACAATGCTTTTTGCGCTTCATGTGTCGCATTCCAAGTCGCAACTGGCTCAAGACAGTTGTCGCAATTACCACAGCCACCAGCGTGCGTCTCTCCAAAGTAGCGCAAGATTGCTTGATGGCGGCATGTCGTAGACTCACAATAGCCTAGCAAAGCATTCAGTTTTTGGCGCTCTACCCGCTTACGGTCCTCGGAAGCTTCGCCAGAATCTACCATTTGTCGCAAGTTCACCACATCCCCGAATCCATAGGCCATCCAGGCATTTGCAGGCAAGCCATCACGCCCTGCGCGTCCGGTTTCTTGGTAGTACCCCTCCATACTCTTAGGCAGATCCAGATGGGCCACAAAGCGAACGTTGGGCTTATCAATGCCCATACCAAAGGCTACTGTTGCGACCATGATGACGCCTTCTTCTCGCAAAAAGCGTTTTTGATTAGCGCTACGCTTTTCGACACTTAAACCAGCGTGGTATGGCATTGCATCCCACCCACGATCTTTTAACCATTGCGCAGTTTCTTCTACGCTACGACGCGATAGGCAATAAATAATTCCTGAATCATCGGCATGCTCGGCATCTAAGAAGTGTTCTAACTGTTGTTTAGCGCTTTGTTTTTGTAGAACTCGATACTTAATATTGGGGCGATCAAAGCTAGAGACAAATTGCTCAGCAGATTCCAACGATAGACGCTCTACAATTTCTGCTCGGGTCGGTGCATCTGCCGTAGCCGTTAAGGCGATACGAGGTACATTCGGAAATCGCTCGTGCAGTACAGTCAACTGGCGATATTCTGGGCGAAAATCATGGCCCCATTGTGAAACACAGTGCGCCTCATCGATAGCGAAGAGTGCAATTCCAGGCCCCGCATTGAGCCTATCCAGTATCGATAGGAACCCAGGATTCATGAGACGTTCTGGAGCGACATAAATTAAATCAAGATCTCCAGCGAGCAGCTGACTGGTCACTTTTTGAGATGTAGCCGCATCCAAACTGGAGTTGAGAAAGGAAGCCTTAACACCCAACTGGGTTAACGCATCCACTTGATCTTGCATCAGTGCAATTAAAGGTGAAACTACTACCCCAACACCGCGGCGCACAAGCGAGGGGATTTGATAGCACAGCGACTTACCGGCACCAGTCGGCATGAGGACCAAAGCATCTCCGCCTGCTACTACATGCTTAACAATAGACTCTTGAGAGCCCCGAAATTGATCAAAGCCAAAAACGTCATGAAGTACTTGGTGGCTCGATTGCAACAGTAATACCCCTTTGAAATAAAAAGCCCCACGTCATGCGGGGCTCTTTCGATATCTTTTCTATAGCTAGCAATATAGAGTCTGGTTGGCGGAGAGGGTGGGATTCGAACCCACGGTAGGTTTGACCCTACGCCTGATTTCGAGTCAGGTACATTCGACCACTCTGCCACCTCTCCGAACCGAACCCTAATTATAGCTTTCAGGCAAGCTTTGGATTTTTCGGGGTGCTTTCTTAGAGGGGCTTTAATACTTCCAAGCCACCCAAGTAAGGTCGCAGCACTTTCGGGATCGCAATACTGCCATCGGCTAACTGGCAATTTTCTAGCAGCGCTACACCTGTTCTACCTACTGCGAGGCCGGAGCCATTCAAGGTATGCACCAATTCAGGCTTGCCTTGACCTGTCTTAAATCTAGCCTGCATTCGTCTTGCCTGGAAGTCTCCCATATTGGAACAAGAGCTAATTTCACGGTAAGCATTTTGTGAGGGGATCCACACTTCAAGGTCGTAAGTTTTAGCGCTACCAAAGCCCATATCACCTGTGCAAAGCAATACTTTTCTGTAAGGTAACTCGAGTAATTCCAATACTTTTTCAGCATGAGAAGTTAGCTCTTCAAGCAATTGCATTGACTCTTCCGGCTTTGAAATTTGTACGAGCTCTACTTTTTCAAACTGGTGTTGACGGATCATACCGCGCACATCACGGCCATAGCTACCAGCCTCGGATCTGAAGCATGGGGTATGCGCAACAAACTTGAGCGGTAAATCTTCAGCCACAGTAATCGTGTCGCGCACTAAATTGGTAACAGGTACTTCTGCAGTCGGAATCAAATAAAAGTTTTCAATGTTTGCTTCGCCAGCACCGTCTTCACCACCCATTTGACGAGGGACTTTGAATAAGTCCTCTTCGAACTTAGGCAACTGCCCGGTACCGCGCATCGATGCCGCATTCACCATCAAGGGAACATACAGCTCTTCGTAACCATGTTGAGTTGTGTGCAAGTCAATCATAAATTGCGCTAGCGCACGATGCAGTCTAGCAACTGGGCCTTTAAGCACTGCAAAGCGTGAACCACTAATCTTTGCGGCAGACTCAAAATCAAGACCCAGTGGTGCACCTAGATCCACATGGTCTTTAATGGGGAATGCAAACTCTGGAATCACACCCCAGCGCTTCACTTCTTGATTGTCGGCCTCATCTTTACCAACTGGAACAGCGTCATCTGGCAGATTCGGAATACCCATCAAGAAATCAGCAATCTCCACTTGCAGAATAGCTAGACGTGCTGCGCCAGATTCCATATCGACGTTAATCTGCGTTGCCTCTGCCATCTCCGCAGTAGCATCCTCGCCTTTGCCTTTTTTCATACCAATGGCTTTGGCCAACTGGTTACGCTTAGCTTGCAGCTCCTCAGTACGAGTTTGCAAGGATTTACGCTCGGACTCTAAGGTGTTGAACTTCTCAACATCGAGCTGAAATTTACGCGTAGCTAAACGAGCAGCAACAGCTGAAATATCTTTGCGGAGTAATTGCGGATCAATCATGTGATGCTCTATTGGTTAATGGGTCTTTTTGTTAGTTTAAGCGTAAGACTTCTGCGCCAGCAGGCGGCACAAAGGTAAAGCGATTCGCTGGGAGATTGATGTTGAGCTGGATCTTGTCCAAAGTGACCAAGACAACACTGCCCAAGCCATCAATTAATTCTAGTGCTTTAGGTAGACCGTTTGCCATTCCTACAGAGATCTTGGTATAGGGCAAGTCGCCCCCATTTTTAGCATTGGGGTTTTTTTTGGGCACAAGAGAAACCCATTTCATACCGAGGCGATCTTCACCTTCAACTAAATCAAAATGTTGATCCAGTGAAGTTTCACCAAACAGAATTGCGGCAGGAGTTGCAGCTAAGGCTTGGCCGGCGGGCCTGAAGGTAGCTTGATTCAAATCCTTATCCCACAATATTAATTGCTTACCATCCGCAATGAGTTTTTGCTCATACGGCTTTTGGGTATCCCAGATAAAGCGACCTGGACGCTGAAACACAAAACGACCCTGTGTTTGGCGGATGACTTTTAAGCCTTTATCTTGGGGCTCGCTTGCTTTAGGAGCACGCAACTGCTGCTGAACAAATTCCCCTTCAGCCGTTTTGGAGTTACGCACAAATTGACGCAACTGCTCTGCACCGCTTTCAGCTTGCGATAGTGCTGCTCCTGAAAACAAAATAGCTATTCCAAGGAATGCTGCAGAAAATAATCTATACAAAATGACTGCCTTACTCTGAAGCGCGATGCAAAATCTCGCGATTACCGCCGTTACCCATCTTCGACACCAGACCTGCTTTTTCCATATCCTCAAGTAGACGTGCCGCACGGTTATAACCAATGCGCAAATGGCGCTGCACTAAGGAAATGGATGGGCGCTTATTTTCTAGAACGATAGCCACTGCCTGGTCATACAAAGGATCAGCTTCACCACCACCTTCACCAGTCAATGCATCGATGGTAGATTCATCGGCACCCTCTAGAACGCCGTCGATGTAATTGGCTTCGCCCTTCTCTTTAAGCCACTCCACTACACGATGAACTTCGTCATCCGAAACAAAAGCACCGTGTACACGAACAGGCAATCCAGTACCTGGAGCCATGTAGAGCATGTCACCCATGCCGAGGAGTGCTTCAGCGCCCTGTTGGTCCAAAATGGTACGGCTATCGATCTTGCTACTCACCTGGAAAGAAATACGGGTTGGCACGTTGGCCTTGATCAGACCGGTAATCACGTCCACGCTAGGGCGCTGTGTTGCTAATACCAAATGAATACCAGCAGCACGGGCTTTTTGTGCAATACGCGCTATCAACTCTTCAATCTTCTTACCAGAGACCATCATTAAGTCTGCCAACTCATCGATCACGATCACGATTACTGGCGCTTTATAGATTGGCTCTGGATCATCCGGAGTCAGGCTAAATGGATTGGTGAGCTTCTCACCCTTTTCTTCAGCCTCTAATATCTTCTTATTAAATCCGGCAAGGTTACGCACGCCAAACTTACTCATGAGTTTGTAACGGCGCTCCATCTCATTGACGGCCCAATTGAGCGCGTTATAAGCTTGCTTCATATCAGTAACTACTGGGCACAAAAGATGGGGGATCTTGTCATACATCGCCATCTCTAGCATCTTCGGATCGATCATGATTAGTCGCACTTCATCTGGCTTAGCCTTGAAGAGGATAGACAGAATCATGGCGTTGATACCAACCGACTTACCAGCACCAGTAGTACCAGCAACCAAACAGTGCGGCATCTTCGCTAAGTCAGCTACAACTGGGCTACCAGAAATATCTTTACCCAAAGATAGAGTTAAGTTGGAGTGACTATCGTTATAAACCTGTGAACTCAAAATCTCAGAGAGATAGACGGATTGACGTGTTGGGTTTGGTAACTCCAAGGCCATACAGGTCTTACCTGGAATAGTTTCCACTACACGCATGCTCACTACGCCAAGGGACCGGGCTAGATCACGGGAGAGATTGACAATCTGACTACCCTTCACACCAACAGCAGGATCGATTTCATAACGAGTTACCACTGGGCCTGGATACGCTGCAATGACTTTGACTTCTACATTGAACTCAGCCAACTTGCGCTCAATTAAGCGAGAAGTAAATTCCAGCACATCTGCTGAAATGGTTTCCTTAGCTTCAGGTACTGGATCAAGCAAAGCTAAAGGTGGTAATTCTGAATCCGGAATATCTACAAACAATGGTTGTTGCTTCTCACGCTCAACTCGAGCACTTTTTGGAATTTCTGCTGGCGCACGAACAATTTGGACGGGCTTCGCAATTTCAACGCGCCCGCGAAACTCTTCAACAAACTCTTCACGCTCTTCCGCAGCAGCCTCGCCGAGCTTGCGATCCTCTTCGCTATCGCGACGCTCACGCAAACGGTTGAAAGCCAGCTCAAGAGATCGCCCTACTTTTTCAGCGACATCTAACCAAGAAAAATGGAGGAATAAGGAAAGACCGGCGCAAAAGGTGAAAAGTAAAAACAGTGTAGAACCAGTAAAACCGAGGGTCATTTGCAAGGGATCGCCGATCAGCTCACCCAAAATGCCTCCAGGAGGCCGTGGAAGCTCCCAGGCCAAGGAATGGAGGCGGATAGACTCCAGACCCATACTGCTCACTAAAGTCAGTCCAAAGCCCAGCCAGCGCATTAACAAGGAGTCTGGCTTGGCATCAGGGTCTGGTGGCAAAGGGATACTCCAAAGCTCACGCCAGCCACTAAGAACACGGCGGCCAAAAAGCACGACCCACCAAAATGCAGAAATACCGAAGATATACAGCAATAAATCCGCTAAATAGGCCCCAAAACGGCCTCCCAGGTTCTTTGGAACCTCAAAACTGGCATGTGACCAGGCGGGATCCGCCTTGGAATACGTCAATAAAATAGCCAATAAGCCCAGGCAAAGACCGCAAGAGATGAACCAGCGGGCCTCCATGAGAAGGCGGGGCATCCTACCCGACCCTTGATTCTGAGGGGGCTGGGGACTTAAGGGGGTTTTAGACTTCGGGTATGCAGATCTAGCCATGTTCTACCGATTGTAATCAAGCAATCCTATAATTTGGGTATGACTACAAATACCCCAACACACTCCAAAGTTCTTATCCTCGGTTCAGGCCCTGCCGGCTACTCAGCTGCAGTGTACGCAGCCCGTGCTAATTTGAGCCCAACACTGATCACTGGCATCGCTCAAGGTGGCCAGTTAATGACCACCACCGATGTAGAGAACTGGCCAGCAGACCCGGATGGGGTCCAGGGCCCGGAGCTCATGGATCGCTTTTTAAAGCATGCTGAGCGTTTTAACACCAACATCATCTTTGATCATATTCATACGGCAGCACTTTCTGAGAAGCCTATACGTTTAGTTGGCGACTCTGGCACTTACACTTGTGATGCCCTCATTATTTCTACCGGTGCCTCCGCTCAGTATCTCGGTCTTCCTAGTGAAGAGGCATTTATGGGTCGCGGCGTCTCTGGTTGCGCGACTTGTGATGGCTTCTTCTATCGCAATCAAGATGTCTGTGTTGTAGGTGGTGGTAATACTGCAGTTGAAGAGGCACTTTATCTCACCGGTATTGCTAAAAAGGTCACCGTGATTCACCGTCGCGATAAGTTCCGTGCAGAACCTATTCTGAATGACCGCCTCATGGCCAAAGTAGCTGAAGGCAAAGTCGAGCTCAAACTGAACTCCACATTGGATGAAGTCCTTGGTGATGAAAAAGGGGTTACTGGTGTACGTATTAAAAAAACAGACGGCAGCACAGAAGATATTGCAGTAACAGGTGCTTTTATTGCTATTGGTCACAAACCCAACACTGAGCTATTTATTGGTCAGCTTGATATGACTAATGGTTACCTGAAGACACACTCTGGTTTAGAGGGCAATGCAACAGCCACCAATATCCCCGGCGTATTTGCCGCAGGCGATGTGCAAGACCATATCTATCGTCAAGCCATCACCAGCGCAGGAACGGGATGTATGGCTGCATTAGATGCCCAGCGTTATTTGGAGACTTTGGATTAATTCAAGTTCAATTTAAGAATCAATGAAAAAAATGCCCAGCACTGCTGGGCATTTTTGTTACCGGGGCAGGCATCAAGCACTCAGAGCGAGTAATGCAATCTCCGGCGCTCTATCCAAAATTTTCAACAAAGCTTTTGCTGCGCCAGTGGGGCTGCGCTTTCCTTGCTCCCAGTTGCGAATAGTCTCCAAAGAAACCTCGATCCGCTTTGAGAACTCTTGCTGAGATAAGCCAATTCTCTCGCGCACCCCTTTTGCATATTGAGCAGCATCCATCATGGCATCTGCATCATCTTGCTGCTGGTGCAATTTAATCAGGCGCTCTGACGTCGCATCCAGTAATTTTTTATCTACAAAGCCCTTAGGAAAGCTGCTGGGATCATTCAGATCCACGCTAACTCGAGTGATTTTCTTCATAAAGCCTCACCTCCCTACGATTTGCCCGCCTGGCTGAAATAACCCTGATTGCTAGCGGCCTCTTTGTATAAATGACTACAAATACTTTTTGATCTATGACGCCTAGCGCCCGAAATCGCTCTTCCCCGTAGTCCCAACGTTGGTCTTTTTCTATCAACAAATTTGGATCTGCAAAAATTGATATTACATATGTGAAATCAAAATTTCGAGAGATCTGGCATAAGTTACTTTTAGCCATATCCCATTCAAAATCCATTGGTTATATTGTAGGCCATTGGCCTACAATTAGTCAAGAAGCCTTGAGCTCGCATCTATAGGCCTCACTACAGAAAGCCTTAAAATGAAAGACATAAAGCATTCATGGCTTTAATAGCAGAGAATAGATTCAATCTTCAGCAGCATGGCTTTGCCTCTTTGCTAAGATCAAACGCACATTAATCACTAACCGGAGTATTTATGAGTTACGACAAGGTCAGCCCAGGTAAGAAAATCCCAGAAACATTCAACGTCATTATTGAGATCCCAATGAATGCGGATCCAGTGAAGTATGAAGTGGATAAAGAAACTGGTTGCCTATTCGTAGATCGCTTCATGGGAACAGCAATGCACTACCCATGCAATTATGGTTACATCCCAAAAACAGTTGCTGGTGATGGCGATCCTGTAGACGTACTCGTCATTACCCCGTTTGCATTGGTGCCAGGCTCAGTCATTAGTTGCCGCGCTATCGGCATGTTAGAGATGGAAGATGAAGGCGGGCAAGATGCAAAGTTGTTAGCCGTTCCAGAAGACAAGATTTTGCCAATTTATAAAAATTTGCAGAAACCAGAAGATGTCAATGAATTGCTCCTCGCCCAAATTCAACACTTCTTCGAGCACTACAAAGATCTCGAAAAAGGTAAGTGGGTGAAAGTAAAAGGTTGGACTGGTGTTGCAGGTGCCCATAAAGAAATTTTGGACGGCATCGAAGGCTACGCTAAGTCACAGCAGTAATTGCATCGTCATTGGGAGTGAACTCACAAAAGATCGCCCTAGCGCAAATCAACCCACATTTGGGTGATTTGCCTGGCAATGCGCAGCTGATCTCTCAAGCTGCCGCTAGTGCATATGCGCAAGGTGCGAATCTTGTTCTCACGCCAGAGCTCTCCCTTACCGGCTACCCCCCAGAAGATTTACTCTTGCGCCCTGCTTTTATTGAGGCCGCAGATCGCGAGCTCAACCGCCTCATACTTGAACTCCAACAATTTCCGGGGCTCACTGTCATTATTGGCCATCCCAAAAAGACCGCTGCAGGATTGCAAAACTATGCCTCCGTCATTCTCGATGGCAAGGTGATTGCTGGCTATGCCAAGCAAGAGCTACCTAATCATGAAGTATTTGATGAAGTGCGTTATTTCAGGCCGGGCAATGAGGCCTGCGTCTTTGAGCATGCGGGCATTCGATATGGCGTGATTCTTTGTGAAGATGCTTGGCATGCGGGTCCCGCTAAACAAGCTCATGAAGCTGGCGCCCAAGTTTTACTGGTTCTCAACGCCTCACCTTATCACCTCCAAAAAGAGGCTTTACGTATTGAAGTGCTGCGCAAACAGATTGCCGTAAGCAAAATGCCTTTGGTCTATGTTAACGCTGTGGGAGGACAAGATGAATTGGTTTTTGATGGTGGTTCATTTGCTTTAAATAGCGCAGGCGAAGTTGTGATGGCTATGCCGCAGTTTGAGACTGCTCTTGGCTATGTAGATGTCAATGCATCTGCTGATTTAGAGCCAGGAACAATGGTTATTCCTTCTAACGTGGAAGCTCAAGCTTACCAAGCGCTTGTTTTAGGTGTGCGCGACTATGTTCAGAAGAATCGTTTTCCAGGAGTCATTATTGGCCTCTCCGGAGGTGTTGACTCCGCATTAGTGCTGGCAATTGCAGTAGATGCTTTAGGTGCAGATAAAGTGCGTACCGTCATGATGGCCTCACGCTATACCGCCGACATCTCCTGGATCGATGCTAGAGAAATGGCCCAAAATCTGGACGTTCAATACGATGAGATTCCGATTAGCGCACCGGTTGATGCTCTAGAGCATGCCTTGGCTGAGCAGTTCAAAGGCCTCAAGCTGGATGCCACTGAAGAGAATATTCAGGCGCGAGTGCGCGGTACTCTACTAATGGCCCTCTCCAATAAAACTGGCCGCCTCGTTCTCACTACTGGCAATAAGAGTGAGATGGCAGTGGGCTACTGCACTTTATATGGCGATATGGCTGGCGGCTTCGCCGTTATTAAGGATATCGCCAAGACCTTGGTATATCGATTGTGTGCCTACCGCAACAGTATTAGCCCAATTATTCCAGAACGCATTCTGACGCGCGCTCCCTCCGCAGAATTACGTCCCGATCAGACCGATCAAGATAGCCTACCGTCGTATGAAGTATTGGATGGGATCGTAGAGCGTTATATGGAACAAAATCAATCCATTGACCAAATTATTGATGCTGGGTTTGATCCCGAGAGTGTTGAAAAAGTGACCCACCTAATAAAGCTCAACGAGTACAAGCGTCGCCAAGCGCCTCCTGGTGTACGGGTAACCACAAGGGCTTTTGGGCGTGACTGGCGTTATCCTATTACCTCTCAATTTAGAGCCTAAGCAGGATGGCGAGGCCTTTTAAGGCATTTCATTGCAGTTCTAGGTATGATTACCGTATTAAGGGGAATATATGAAGCTAATCACATCCATTATTAAGCCGTTCAAACTTGACGAAGTTCGTGAAGCCTTAGCTGAAGTAGGCGTCACTGGACTCACTGTTACCGAGGTCAAAGGATTTGGCCGCCAAAAAGGGCACACTGAGCTCTATCGTGGCGCCGAGTATGTAGTCGACTTTTTACCTAAAGTTAAAGTGGAAGTCGTGGTTGCTGATGACCGCGTTGAAGGGGCAATCGAGGCAATTACTAAAGCCGCACGCACAGGAAAAATTGGGGATGGCAAGATTTTTGTTAGCCCAATTGAGCAAGCGATTCGTATTCGCACTGGCGAAACGAACGACTCAGCAGTTTAAACACCTGCATTCAATACGCTAACTCCCTCGGGGTTAGCGTAACTGAGAATCCGTCCGATCCGAAGACGGAACCATTACTTCAGAAGCTTCCAAAATCAGTGTTTTGACATTCGGATTTGAAAGACGCACCTTCGCGCCCTGAAAAAATACTTCTGCCTGAGCAAGACTATTAGTGAGCACTTTAAATGGTGGCCTACCATTAAAAGATGCACCCACTCCTGGCTCTATCATCCTGTTTTGGACCTTTCCGGAAGCATCGCTCACACAAACTACTTGCTTTGCTTTCACTTGAATGTAAACCACGTCAGCTGCTTTGCGAGGCGCATCTGGCTTATAGCTAATGATGCCCTCCTCAGGAGGACAAGCGGTTGAAATCTCAGCACCGGTGGAGGCAACCGCAGCTACCGTCGCTACTGAAGCAACTGGTACCGGCTCCGCTGGAGTTGCTACAGAAACTGGCTCAACAATCTCTTCCTTAACAAGGATGATTTCTGCTGGCTTGTCTGCGAAAAATAATGGTCGTAAGTTGATTACCGAAAATACGATAGCGGCAAATACACTCAGACTAAGTAAAAGCTTTTTTTGTGAAGTCGATTTTGTCTTACCTGCTGATCTGGTAAATGACACTTCTTTAGCTTGCACTTTTGTGGCGGACTCTTTTATTTCTTCTTCAATTCCTGTTTCGGGTAACTGAGCCTCCTTCACCTGCTTTTTTGCTTCGACAGTATCTTGTTTTTGATCTACCTTATTGGTGGAAACTTTTTTAGCCGCATCCACCTTTAGATTCTTGACTGCCTTCACCTCCGCTATCGGCAGCTCCACTATTGCGTCATGCTTTTTCTCTAAAGTTTGCACGCCATAGTCAAACGCATCTTGATCATTTAACTGGAGGAGTCCGGCTACTTTCTTGGCAGCGGTGACTTTAATTTGAGCACCGTAAAAAGAACTTATCTCACCATTTTCGATTTGCTCAATTTGGCGGGTGGAAAGGCAAGCCATACCACCCAAATCCTTGGTGCTTAAGCCGAGCTTCTCTCGAGCCTTTGTAAAGGCCTCCTTGCGAATCTCGGGGAGCTTTGGATTAGTAGTCACAAATTACTTTAAGCGATTTATGTGTCAAAAATGTTGCCACATCATAGTGCCTATACTTGGCGAGGGAAATTAGCCTAACAGCTAGGTATTCTGAGTGTTTTCAAGATCAGATTCAAGGTATTTTGCGACCAATGTTTGCACAGATTCCACATTCATCTTATCCATCACTCTAGCCTTATGCACCTTAATGGTTGCGTCCGTTGTTCCTAGTTTGACGGCAATATCCTTGTTAAGCAATCCCTTCACTAGCCAAAAGCATACTTCTTTCTCTCTAGGGGTTAAAGTGGCGAAGTCTTTTTTCGTCTCTACCTCCTTGGAAATACGCTTGAGCTGGCGTCTATCAAACTCCAAGGCATCGGCAACAGCCTTCAGCAAATCATCCAAGTTGAAGGGCTTGAAGAGAAAATCGACAGCCCCCTGTTTAAGACTTTTCACAATCTGATGAGGATGGCTCTGCCCGCTTACAAAGACAATCGGGGTTTTTCGGCCTATTTTTAGTAGTTTTTCCTGCAAATCAAGCCCTGTCACATCTGGCATTTGCATATCCAACAGAATGACTGCTGGAGCTACCGGTAGCGAATGCTCTAAAAATGTCACTGCCGAGGAAAAGTCCTCCACTACATAACCCACATCTTTGAGCATCCTAGACAAGGAGGTTCGCATGGACTCGTCGTCGTCAATTAGGTAGATATGGCCAGCTTTAGTCATTGAATTTAAAAGAAAAAGTAATAGATAAAGCAATGTACTGGAGCTTTTTTGCAAAGGATATTAGCTCTCAAGCTAATGATAGGATTCAATCTGCAAATACAATAGAAAAATCAGCTTGTTGCAGTGCGTCAAGAAATCAGGGAAAGCTCACATAAAACCCCTGCATTCCCAGTTGTCTCACGGCACAATAGAGCTTTTCGACAAATTCTTTTCTGGAGTCCATATCAGCATGAAACGCCTCAACGAACGCTCGCGCAATGTTACTGAAGGGGTTGCTCGTGCGCCCAATCGCTCTATGTATTACGCGATGGGCTATGAAGAACAGGATTTTGTAAAACCTATGGTCGGCGTGGCCAATGGTCATGCAACCATTACCCCTTGCAATAGCGGATTACAAAAATTAGCAGATGCTGCAGTCCTCGCCTTGGAAGAGGCTGGTGCTAAATCGCAAATGTTTGGCGTGCCAACAGTCTCCGATGGCATCGGCATGGGTACCGAGGGCATGAAATATTCCCTCGTATCCCGCGAAGTGATTGCTGACAGTATTGAAACTTGCGTCAATGGTTTGTGGCAAGACGGTGTTGTCGTTATCGGTGGCTGCGACAAAAACATGCCAGGCGGCATGATGGCGATGGCGCGCACCAATGTACCTAGTATTTATGTTTATGGTGGCACCATCAAGCCAGGTCACTACAAAGGCAAAGAGCTCAACATTGTTTCCGCGTTTGAAGCGGTTGGTGAATTTACCTCTGGCCGTTTAAACGAGGAAGATCTGAAGGGCGTTGAGCAGAATGCTTGTCCAGGTAGCGGCTCTTGCGGCGGTATGTATACAGCCAATACGATGAGCTCCTCGTTTGAAGCCCTTGGCATGAGTCTGCCCTACTCTTCTACTATGTCGAACGTAGATGCGGAGAAAGTCGCCAGTGCACATGAATCAGCGATTGTTTTAGTAGAGGCGATCAAGAAGAATTTACGTCCGCGTGACATCATTACCAAAAAATCAATTGAGAATGCAGTGAGCGTCATCATGGCAGTGGGCGGCTCTACAAATGCCGTACTCCATTACCTAGCCATCACCAGCGCCGCTGAAATCGATTGGACGATTGATGACTTTGAGCGTATTCGTAAACGTGTTCCCGTGATTGCGGATATGAAACCTTCAGGTCAATATTTAGCAACCGATCTTCACCAAGCTGGCGGTATTCCGCAAGTAATGAAGATCTTGCTAGATGGTGGACTTTTGCATGGCGATTGCATGACGATCACTGGTAAAACGATTGCGGAAACATTAAAAGATGTTCCATCCGTACCGCGCGCAGACCAAAAAGTCATTCGCACTTTAGACAACCCTTTGTATAAGCAAGGTCACTTGGCTATTCTGAAGGGCAATATCTCTCCCGAGGGTTGTGTTGCCAAGATTACTGGCCTGAAGAACCCATCGATTACTGGCCCTGCCCGTGTATTTGATTCGGAGGACGATGCCATGGCTGCCATCATGGCGCAGAAGATTAAAGATGGTGATGTCATGGTCATTCGCTACGAGGGCCCTAAAGGCGGTCCCGGCATGCGCGAGATGCTGGCCCCGACCTCTGCCCTGGTTGGTCAAGGCTTAGGCGAGACAGTAGGCCTAATCACTGATGGACGCTTCTCTGGCGGCACTTGGGGCATGGTGGTAGGTCACGTTGCTCCTGAGGCATTTGTAGGCGGCACTATTGCTCTCATCGAAGAAGGTGACTCAGTCACGATCGATGCTCATAAGCTACTCATTCAACTCAATGTGAGTGATGAAGAGATTGCGAAACGTCGCGCTGCTTGGGTACAGCCTAAACCACGCTATACCCGTGGCCTATTAGCGAAATATGCCCGCTTGGCTAGTTCAGCTAGTAAAGGTGCAGTAACGGATCTGAATTTAGATTAAAGCAATAAGCAATCAAAGCAAAAGCCCCTAGATAAAACTAGGGGCTTTTTTATATCGAGAAAGCTTCAGTCTAGGACAGCACTTAGTGCTTCATTGCGCCACCAATTGCATTCACTGGCATCTTCACCTCTACTTCGCCTGCCCTAGCAAACTTGAGTTTTACAGGAACAGTTTCTCCAGCAGCTAAAGGCGCCTTAATGTTCATAAACATTAAATGTAGGCCACCTGGTTTGAGTTCAACAGAACCGCCGGCAGGTACCGCCACTTCTTTTAATTGACGCATTCTCATGACATTACCATCCATCGCCATTTCATGTAACTGAACTTCGCCAGCAACCGGTGAGCTTGCAGAAATCAGTTGATCGGCAGCCCCTTTATTTTCAATCTTCATAAAGCCACCGGCGACTTGCTGACCTGGAACAGTGGCACGCGTGTAGGCATTCTCAATTTGTACATTTCCCACTATTGCGTTTTGTGCTTGTGCCGTAATTGCTAAGCCAAAACCGGCTGCGGTAACGAGCACTACGTTTAATAAAAAGTTGCGATTCATTTATATATTCTCCTAATTCTTGTTTAATTCCGAAGTATTTTTCGGGTTCATTTCTCAAAGTATGCCTACTTATTAGCGCAATCAAAATTGCATCACTACCAGCTCATCGTCTTGGTGCCGTCCTTAAAAAGTGCATCACCGGTCACCTTGGGGCCACCTAGCTTTACTCCAGCCACAAGATCAGGTTCGGAATAACCCGCTTGCTTTAAGCATGGTGGACACATGATGACTAAGGCTCCAGTATTGATGACTTCGGATAAAGCTTGTTGCTGCTCAGCATGCTTACTAGATCCCGCCTTTACACCCAATATCACCGCCTTGTCGTTTAAAAAAATGGTTAGCGGATGACCAGTGGAAGAATGGTGCTTACCAAAGTTGATCGCCATTAAAGAACGATTCGCTTCATCAGTAGATAGATTGATAAATAGCGGATCATTTGCTGCAGATAGCACTAATGGGGACACTACAAATACTGATGCCAAAACCAATATTTTGAATAATTTTTTCAACATGACAACTCCTCTTCAATTTCAGCAAGTTACTTGCTCAATGTACGGCTTAAAACCGTGACCTAAAAAAATCAGGCTATAGAAGGAGGTGCTGCAGAAGGAGGGGTTAACCAAACAGCGAGTGGTTTGGGCGATTGATAGAAAAGCTGTGGCAACAAAGCCAGATTTTGCGGTGCTTGGAATGTGAGGCTGGTATTGAATGCTGGAGTAATCGTATTCTGGGCCAGGCAATATGGGCATGGCTGGGCTGAGTCAGCCAACTCTATCTGACCTTCAGCTTGAACATGAATCTGCATCTTCATACCCTCTGCAGAACAGATTTCCATCGCAAAACCTTGGCCATGGTTCGCAAGCGATACCGCCTGAGAAACTGCAGGCGCAAGCGCACTCATGGCGATTGCTAAAGCAGCAATCCAATGGATGAGGCGGTTTTTGTGGAAACTCATCATTTCGAAGATTTTATCGGATTTTTGCAGAAATAGAAAAAGGGGGCTTATGCCCCCTTCTCTTTTGCTGCATCTTCGTTTTTGACTAGATTAGGCTGTAGCTGCCTTCTTCTTGCCGATAAACTTGCCAATCAATGGCCAGAATAGCAATACCAAGGCCAGAGTTGAAATACCAGCTACTAAGTAGTTTGAGAAGAATATATCTACACTACCCTGAGACATCAACATGGACTGACGGAATGAATCTTCCGCACGGTCGCCCAATACCAAGGCCAAGACCATTGGCGCCATTGGGTAGTCGAGTTTCTTAAAGATATAGCCTAGTACACCAAAGCCCATCATCAACCAAACGTCAAAGGTGGCGTTATGAACGGTATAGGCACCAACCGCACAAATCACAATAATGACCGGAGCAATGATTGAGAATGGAATTCTCAAGATCGAGGCGAACAATGGAACGCAAGTTAATACAACGAACAAGCCTGCCAAGTTACCCAAGTACATACTAGCAATTAAGCCCCAAACAAAGTCTGGCTTCTCTACGAAGAGCAATGGTCCTGGTTGTAAGCCCCAGATCAATAAGCCACCGAGCAATACCGCCGCTGTTGGTGAACCTGGGATACCCAATGAGAGCATTGGTAGCAAGGCAGCAGTACCAGCAGCATGAGCCGCTGTTTCTGGAGCAACAATACCTTCCATCTCGCCCTTACCAAAGTTTTCACCCTTCTTGGATACGCGCTTAGCAACACCGTAGGCCATGAAAGAAGCTGGAGTTGCACCACCTGGGGTAATACCCATCCAGCAACCGATCAAACAGCTACGCAATGTAGTAGCCCAATACTTTGGCAACTTCGCCCAAGTCTCGAGAACCACTTGACGACGAATCTTCGCAGCAGCACCCTTAAATTCAAGGCCTTCTTCCATCGATAACAGAATCTCGCCGATACCGAATAGACCAATAACAGCGATCAAGAAGTCAAAACCACGCATCAACTCGTGACTTCCGAATGTCAAACGTAATTGACCTGTCACTGTATCCATACCTACTGAAGCTAGAGCAAAACCTAACATCATGGCAGAGATTGTCTTAAATGGAGATCCCTTGTTCATGCCCACGAAGCTACAGAAGGTAAGCAAGTACACCGAGAAGAATTCCGGCGGTCCAAATTGGAGGGCAAACTTAGCGACCAACGGCGCTAAGAAAGTAATCATCACAATTGCAAAGAAAGCGCCCACAAATGAAGATGTGAACGCTGCAGTCAGTGCCTCGCCAGCTTTACCTTCACGTGCCATTGGATAACCATCAAAGGTAGTCGCAACAGACCAAGGCTCACCAGGAATGTTAAACAGAATAGAAGTAATCGCACCGCCAAATAACGCGCCCCAGTAAATACAGGAGAGCATGATGATTGCCGAAGTTGGCGGCATTGTGAAGGTCAATGGCAACAGAATCGCAATTCCGTTAGCGCCACCTAAACCTGGCAATACGCCAATGATCACACCGAGAGTCACACCTACGATCATTAACAACAAGTTAAAGGGTGTCATTGCAATGGCAAAGCCATTGAATAGAGCGTTAATTTCTTCCAACTTGAACTCCTTCTTTTCTAATCTTTTTTAATAATTATTCTTTTTTACTGTACACCAATGAACTCAAGTGGATTGATCCAGGAGCCATGTGGTAGTGGAACTTGGAACCAGTATTCGAACATGAGGTAGAGGGCTATGCTCACACCTACAGAAACTGCAGCCGCTTTCCACAGTGGGTACTTACCAAGCCAGACCATGAAGACTGCGATGTAGATTACAGAGGAAACATAAATACCGATCAATTGGACGCCAAGTACAAAAATAATAGCTGGTACCAACACAGCCATCACCTGCTTGAAGGATTCTTTATCAACAAATGTTTCTGTTTCTTTTTTCTTATCAATCACCACTGATTGATAGAGGGTCACAGAACTGGAGAGCAGAATGATTAAGCTGATGTAAAAAGGGAAATAGCCGGCCTCAGGACCATCGCTACCCCAACTGGCGCCTAGCTTAATGCTTCCGATCATGACCACTAGACCCACGGCAATAAACAAAAGTGAGGTGATGATGTCCATCATCCTGACGCTGATCACGGATTCTTGATTTGAGTTATTTGTATGTTCAGACATGTGCTTCATTCACTAATAAATGGTTAATTAATACTGCTTTGTGTTTAATGCGCACTACTACTGCGTTTTGCATTCAAAAAAATAGGGCCTCCTCGCAGAGGCCCTATCTCATATCCAGCAATTACTTAGCTAAGAAACCTGCTTCAGTCATTAACTGCTTATGGAGCACCTCATTCAATGTCAACCAGTTAGTAAATTCTTTACCAGTCATGAATGTTTGGTTAAATGCGCCGTCAGCCATGAACTTCTTCCACTCTGGTGTCTGAAGTACTTTTTTGAACACACCGATGTAGTAGTCAACCTGCTCTTGAGTAACGCCTGGAGCCATGAAAATACCGCGCAACATTACGTAGTCAGTTGAAACTCCAGCCTCTTTACAGGTTGGAACGTCATACCAAGACTGAGTAGCGGTGATCTTCTCTTTGTAAGGCATACGTGTGTCATCAAATACGCACAAGGCACGTAATTTGTTAGCACGCCATTGAGCAACAGCTTCAATTGGGTTGTTTACAGAAGAATCAATGTGATTACCTACGAGCTGCACAGCAACGTCGCCGCCCCCTTTGAATGGGATGTAAGTGAACTTGGCACCAGTCGCTTTTTCAAGGGCAACGGTAATGATTTGGTCTTCTTGCTTAGAGCCAGTACCACCCATTTTGAATTTACCTGGGCCAGCTGCTTTAGCGGCATCGATATATTCTTTAGCTGTCTTGTATGGCTTATCTGCGTTATCCCACAATACAAACTGGTCTAAGGCCAACATCGCTACTGGAGTGATGTCTTTCCAGTTAAATGGAACACCAGTTGCCAAAGGAGTTGTGAACAGGTTGGAGAGAGTAATGACGATCTTATTAGGATCGCCTTTAGCTTCTTTCATCGCCAAGAAACCTTCAGCGCCGGCACCAGCAGACTTATTGACTGGAATCACGGCTTGCTTCATCAAGTTATTTTTTGTGATGATGCCTTGGATCATACGGGCCATTTGGTCAGCACCACCGCCAGGACCGGCAGGGATAATGAACTCAACAGGCTTCGTTGGCTCCCAAGCAGCAAAAGCGGGTGAAACACCAGCAACACCGAGGGCTAATGCGGTGGAAATCAATGCCCCTTTTAACTTCATCTTCATGAACGCTCCTCCAAAAAATTGGTATGCCAATATTACTTTGGCTTCTGTTTGTTATGTAAGGATTTTTATCTAAATTGGGGCATCAATACTTGATTGACATCAATAATTACCAAATGGGTACTTAGGGGTAACACTAGCTAATCAGTACTAACCCTAGTAGAGATTAAGAGACATGCTATCGAAACAAAACCTGTCACCTTTTGAGGCCCATTACTAACGAAATCGATCCAACAATTTCTTACTGACTTTGTCTAGCTGGGTAGCATCTTTGATCAAAAATTGCAATCCATTTGAGTCAGCAATCAGGAGTATATTGCCTGCAATTCGACGAATATCTTCCTCAGCTTTAAGGCGAATTCGCGTGGGGCCGCGGTCGGTTTCAATATCCCAAATACTGGGGGTAGCAAACGTGGAAACCTGAGTAATTCTCTCGATCACCGGCATGAATTCACGGGCAGCCATTTCTTCCTCGATAAGACCTAACTCAGCCTCTGGAACTGCGCTCACACTATCAAACCAACATAGCTCTTTACCAGACAGATCCATGATGGAGATACCGGAACCTGGTGCAGTAATCGGAAAGGCTCTGACAGGATAGACCCCAATGTGGCGAGTCCCGCTAGCATCAATCAAGATCAAGCGTCCAAGCGAATCACGCTCTAGTACGTGCGTCTTTTGAACCAGACTCATACTCCGCCCCCGTTTTCCTTGGCAATCACCTCTAAACGCTCTTCTTTAACTTCCGTCTCATGCTCTGCAATACTTTCACCAATAGCGCCACCTTCAACTAGCTCTGCAGCATGGCGGAGTTGCGCTTGGTACAAAGCGTAATACGCGCCCTGCGCATCCATCAATGCATCATGCGAACCAATCTCGACAATCTCACCTTTGTCGAGCACTACCAAGCGATCTGCTTTTCTGAGAGTGGAGAGACGATGGGCAATTGCAATAGTGGTTCGGCCTTTAACTAAGTTATCCAAGGCACGCTGAATTTCTTTTTCAGTTGTAGTGTCAACCGAAGAAGTGGCTTCATCCAAAATCAAAATACTTGGATTAATCAATAGTGCACGCGCAATAGAAATACGTTGACGCTCACCACCTGAAAGGGATTGGCCACGCTCACCAACTAATGAGTCATAACCTAACGGGAGACGGAGAATAAATTCATGGGCATGAGCAGCGCGTGCTGCCTCAATAATTTCTTCACGCGTGGCATCCGGTTTGCCGTAAGCAATATTTTCTGCAATCGTTCCAAAGAACAAAAATGGTTCTTGTAAAACCAAGCCAATGCATTTGCGATAGTCAGCAATTTTGATACTGCGAATATCGCGCCCGTCCAGAGTAATTGCACCGGCACTCACATCATAGAAGCGGCAAATCAAGTTAACCAAAGTACTCTTACCAGAGCCGCTATGACCCACTAAGCCAATCATCTCTCCAGGGGCGATATCCAAATCAATCCCCTTAGATACTGCACGGTTACCATAACGGAAACCCACGCCCCGCAAGGAGATGCGGCCATTTACTTCACCTAAAGACGCTGGATTGATTGGTTCAGGAACACTGGAGACATGATCCAAAATATCAAAAATACGCTTAGCCCCAGCCGCTGCTTTTTGCGTATGCGAAACGATTCGGCTCATTGAATCGAGTCGAATGTAGAAGCGTCCAATGTAAGCAAGAAATGCAATCAACACACCAACAGTGACTTTTTGATGGGCAACCTGCCAAATACCAAAACCCCACACTACCAAAAGACCAGTTTCCGTTAGTAGCGTTACGGTTGGGGAAAATAATCCCCACACGCGATTGACACGATCATTGATTTGCAAATTGTGTTTATTGGAATCAACAAAACGTTTGAGCTCACGATCTTCTTGAGCAAAGGCTTTAACAACACGAATCCCTGGAATCGTATCAGCCAAGATATTGGTGACTTCAGACCAAACGCGATCAATCTTTTCAAAACCAAATCGCAACTTATCGCGCACCACATGAATCATCCACACGATAAATGGCAATGGCGCCAAAGTAACCAATGCCAGCAAAGGATCAATGGATACCAAAATTGCCGCCGTCATCGTAATCATGATGACGTCGGTTGCAAAATCCAAGGCATATAAAGATAAGAATACGCAAATACGATCCGTCTCAGCGCCGATACGCGCAATCAAGTCACCGGTTCTTTTGCCACCAAAATACTCCAAAGACAGTTTGAGCAAATGTTCAAAAGTCGTATTACGCAGATCTGCACCGATGCGCTCACTCACCAATGCAAGGAGGTAGGTTTTCCACCAACCTAAGCCCCAAGCTACGATTGCTGCCGCAAATAAGGCAATCAGATACTTGCTAGCCAAATCAAAGTCAATCGGATTGCCTTTTTCATAAGGAATCAACACATGGTCCATCAAAGGCATCGTCAAGTACGGCGGAATGAGGGTGGCACCAGTCGAGAGTAGGGTCAATACGAAACCCAGTAACAATTCTTTTTTATAGGGGCGGGCAAAACGCCACAACTTCAATAAAGTCCAGGTCGATGGGGGAGCATCATCCTCAGGATCACAGGTCGGACAAGTATCGGAGTTAGCAGGCTTGGGGCTCAAGCAAACAGGGCATACCTGCTGGTCATACTCAGACACCTCATGACTTGACTGCCCTACCTCATCACCAAGAACCAACTGCTTGTAACTACTTTGCAGACGCAGGACTTGAGGATTCACGGCCAGGGTAAAGTACCAAAGCCTCAGCAAAGTGGTCTCAGACTCGAGCTTCAGATGACCCACTCCCCCATGATCACCGTGCAAAAGATGTATCCCAGCACTCACTGGCCAGAATTCTGAGCGATGACCATCAACCCAAATCAGTCCGGATGGGATCAAGCACAACAGGCTTTTTTCAAAGCGCATGTCTCCATCAAGATCTAGCTCAACCCAGGCCAGCACGGAGTTCAGGTCTTGTATGGGGTGTTGAGATTCCGTTAAAACCCCAGTCCAGTGATTTGGCGGCGGTGATACGGATAGAGAAATTTCTGGCTTCATTAGTACTAAAAGTATAGTGGAGCCAGATTTTTTAGATTTAGTGGCTCTGTCAACTTTAAGCGATGGAAAGCCGTTAAATTAGCTATTAGGGCTTTTTTATGTATTTTTGCCAATTTTGTGGATTTTAAATAATTACTAGAACCAGAGAGACTGTCTGAGACATCCCCGCCCACACCTGTTGATGCGGCGCTGAGATTCCCCATTCCCCATTCCACATATGCCCCAATTACTAGATAAAACCATTGAAATCTTGAGCCACAGACATCTTCGTGGCCCCAATATGTGGAGCTACAACCCGGCGCTTGAGGTTTTGATTGATATTGGTGACCTAGAGGATTACCCATCTGACTTAATCCCTGGTTTCTATGATCGCATTAGCAAGTGCCTTCCTAGTCTGCATGAGCATCGTTGCAGCTACGGAGAGCCAGGCGGATTTTTAAAGCGTGTCGAAGAAGGTACCTGGCCCGGACATATTCTTGAACACCTCACCATTGAACTGCAAAACTTGGCTGGCATTGCAGGTGGCTTTGGTCGGGCGCGCGACGGTGGTCGTCGAGGCGTGTACAAGGTCATTGTGAGTGCCACCGAAGAGGCTGTTACATTGCAGGCCTTTAAGTTTGCGCGCGATCTTCTCCTCACCTTAATTAAAGATAATGGCGATGCTATTGCGCAAAGAGAACAGATTATTGAAGACCTTCGCGATTTAAGCGATGATCTCTGCCTTGGCCCTAGTACCGCATGCATCGTCAACGCTGCAAGCGCACGAGAAATTCCTTACATCAGGTTATCTAGTGGCAATTTAGTACAACTTGGTTACGGCTCTAAACAAAGACGTATTTGGACCGCAGAAACTGATCAAACCAGCGCCATTGCAGAAACTATCTCACGCGATAAAGACCTTACGAAGAGTTTGCTTGCCAGTGCTGGTGTGCCCACTCCAGAGGGTAGAACTGTTACCAGTCCGGATGACGCCTGGGAAGCTGCACAGGATATTGGCTTGCCAGTAGTTGTGAAGCCGATTGATGGTAACCATGGTCGTGGTGTATTTATTAATCTTTACACCCAACAAGAAATAGAAGCGGCATACGCAGTTGCCATTAACGAAGGTAGCGAAGTTTTAGTCGAGCGTCACATCATCGGAGACGAACATCGCTTATTGGTAGTTGGTAACAAAGTAGTAGCAGCTGCCAAAGGTGAAACTGTTTGGATTACGGGTGATGGCAAACATACCGTTCTTGAACTCATTCAGATTCAAATTAATTCCGACCCACGTCGGGGTACAACCGAAGAGTGCCCTCTCAATCCAGTCCGTATCGACTCTGCAGTTGAGTTAGAGCTTGCACGCCAGAAGCTTACTGGCTCGAGCATTCCAAGTATTGATCAAAAGGTACTCATTCAAAGTAATGGGAACGTAGCATTTGATGTAACCGATTTAGTTCACCCTGAAGTAGCACACCAGGTTGCTTTGGCTGCACGTGTAGTTGGGCTAGAAATTGCTGGTGTTGACCTTGTCGCTCAAGATATCAGCAAACCACTAGAGTCACAGAACGCTGCCATCGTTGAGGTGAACGCAGGTCCTGGCTTATTGATGCATCTCAAACCCGCCAGCGGCAAACCCCAGCCTGTGGGTGAAGAAATTGCAAATCATTTATTTCCTCCAGGCTACGATTTCAGGATTCCGATTGTTGGTATCAGCGGCAATTCCGGAAGAACCATCGTCGCTGAAATGGTTGCCCATTTTATTAGACTGACAAATGCGCATGTTGGACTCTCCACCAATGCCGGCCTTTACTTCGGTAGCCGTACCATTAAGCAAACCTCCTCTTCTCATTGGGATAATGCGCGACGCACGCTGCAAAATAGAGCCATCGAAGTTGCAGTCATTGAAAATGACAATGCCTCCCTCTTGCTAGAGGGTCTCGCATACGACCAATGTCAAGTTGGCATCGTTCTCAACGTTGATCCGCTGAAGCTTTTCCCAGAACACAACATCAGCGATGAAGATCAGTTATTTAACGTGGTTCGAACTCAGGTTGATGTCGTATTGCCTACAGGTACTAGCGTGTTAAATGCAGACGACTCCATGATTGTAAAAATGGCTGAACTCAGCAAGGGTGAAGTGATGTATTTCTCTCAAGACCCAGCTTCCCCTGTAATAGCTGCTCACCAAGAAAAAGATGGTCGCTCAATCATTGTGGGTCTTTCTGTCATTACCCTGAAGCAGGGTAAATTAGACAAATTGATTATCCCTATTCCCCCAACTGTGAGAGATTCATCTCTTGATTGGGCTCCAAACTTAAGTCTTGCAGCATCCATCGGAGCTGCTTGGGCTCTAGATATTCCGTTCAACGTTATCGAAGCTGGTGTTGAAACATTTGTTTCCAACTCCAATATTCCAGCAGGGGCTTAATTGGAAATCACCCGTATTCGCATGTTGCGCGGCCCGAATTTATGGAGCCGCCATACCGCCTTAGAGGCCATTGTTTCCTGTGATGAATCTGAGCGCTCAATCGATTCGATTCCTCAATTTGAAAACAAAATTCGTGAACGCTTTCCGCAACTCGGGAGCATGCGTCGCAGTGGCCATAATGAAATGTTGTCTTTAGCGCATGCGTTAGAGTATGCTGCGCTGGGCCTTCAATCCCAAGCAGGCTGTCCAGTGACCTTTAGTCGCACAGTGCAAACCATTGAAGTGGGCGTCTATCAAGTAGTGGTGGAATACACCGAAGAAGTTGTAGGACGAATGGCCTTTGATTTTGCATTTGCACTGATTCAAGCGACCCTGAGTGATGTGCCATTTGATCTCGCCGCTGCCCTCTCAGAACTAGAAGCGTTGTATGAAGATGTTCGTTTAGGCCCAAGTACTGGTTCAATTGTGGATGCCGCTGTTCAAAGAAATATTCCCTATCGCCGCATGACTGAAGGCAGCATGGTGCAGTTTGGTTGGGGTAGCAAACAAAAGCGTATTCAAGCAGCTGAAACCAGTGACACTAGCGCTATTGCAGAGGCCATTGCCCAAGACAAAGAACTCACCAAGAATTTATTAACTGCAGCAGGCGTATCCGTTCCCATAGGTGACGTAGTGACCACTGCGGATGATGCCTGGCGCGCAGCTCAAAAAATTGGTGGGCCGATCGTTCTCAAACCCAAAGATGGCAACCAAGGCAAGGGTGTTGTTGCCAACATTCAGACTGAAGCCGAAGTACGCGCTGGATTTATCGTTACCCAAGCCTTTGGTCGTGAAACTATTGTTGAACGCTACCTGCCTGGGGCCGACTATCGCCTGCTAGTTGTGGGTAATCGCCTTTCAGCTGCCGCACGACGCGAGCCCGCCCAAGTAGTTGGTGATGGCAAGCTCAGTATCGCCGAGCTCGTTGAACTAGAAAATAAAAATCCATTGCGTGGTGATGGCCATGCAACCGCCTTAACCAAGATTCGTTTTGATGATATTGCGCTTGCGCATTTAGCTAGTAGCGGCTTGAATCCGCAATATATTCCTAAAACGGGTGAGCGCATTCTCTTACGCAACAACGCAAACCTCAGTACTGGTGGTACAGCCACTGATGTTACAGATGATGTGCATCCTGATGTTGCTGCCAGTGCTATCGCTGCAGCACAAATGATTGGATTGGACATTGCTGGTGTTGATATCTTATGTGAGGCGATCTATCAACCCTTAGAGACTCAGGGCGGTGGCATCGTTGAGGTGAACGCAGCACCTGGCTTACGCATGCATCTCAAGCCCTCTTATGGCAAGAGTCGACCCGTTGGCGAAGATATCGTCAACATGATGTACCCCCTTGGCGAGGATGGCCGTATTCCAGTGGTAGCAGTGACGGGCACCAATGGCAAAACCACTACCGTTCGACTGATCTCCCACTTACTCAATGAGACTGGCCTACGTGTTGGTATGACCACTACGGATGGGGTCTACATCAATCACCGTCTCATCGACTCTGGCGACTGTAGCGGCCCTAAGAGCGCTCGCAATGTGCTGATGCACCCCGATGTCGATGCGGCTGTTTTAGAGACCGCTCGTGGCGGCATGCTGCGCGAAGGTCTGGGCTTTGACCGCTGTGAAGTGGCTGTCGTTACCAATATTGGCGAAGGTGATCACTTAGGCCTGAACTACATTGCCAGCGTTGAAGACTTAGCGATTCTGAAAAGGGTTGTGGTTCAAAATGTGGCGCCAACTGGTGCTGCAGTACTCAATGCCGCCGATCCAATTGTTGTCAAGATGGGCGATGTCTGTACTGGCAGAGTGATTTTCTTTGCACAAAATCAACATCACCCCGTAGTTGCAGCGCATCGCGCCAAGAATAAAAAGGTCATTTACTTTGACGGCACCTATATTGTCTGCTCCAAAGGATCACGCGTACTTTTCCGCTTTCCAGTTAGCGAGATTCCATTCACCCAAAATGGTGTTTTAGGTTTCCAAGTCGAAAATGCGATGGCTTCTATTGGCGCAGCCTGGGCTTTGGGCTTGGATGTAGACAAGATTGCACGTGGTCTTCACTCATTTGAGAGCTCCGCCAATGCTGTACCTGGACGGTTTAATCAATTCCAGCATAAAGGCGCCACTGTGATTGCGGACTATGGCCATAATCCAGATGCTATGCGCGCTTTAGCCAGCGCAATTGAAGCTATGAAGCCCAAAAAGACTCACGTAGTCATTAGTGGCGCTGGTGATCGTCGCGATGAAGACATTCGCGACCTCACACGCATCTTAGGCAATAGCTTTGATAACGTAATCCTGTATCAGGATCAATGTCAGCGTGGTCGTGAGGATGGCGAAGTCTTAAAGCTGCTGCAAGAAGGTTTAGTAGGTACAAGCAAAGCCAAGCAAGTAAAAGAAATTACTGGCGAATTCCTGGCTATTGATACTGCCCTCAATGACTTAGCTGCTGGTGATATCTGCCTTATTCTGATTGACCAAGTAGAAGAATCTTTGGTCTACCTTAAAGAGAAGGTTCAGCCTTAAGAAATACTTTAGTTAATCCCTATAAGCAAAAAGCCCAATGACTGATTGGGCTTTTTGCTTATGCTGAAGATGAATCTTGAGAATGATAATGTTGCAAACGCTCAATTTCTTCTTTAGATCCCAGCATGACCGAAACGCGCTCATGGAGTTCAGTGGGAATCAAATCCATAATTAGTTGATCACCGTTAGTCGAGGCACCACCAGCCTGCTCTACCAAGAAGCTCATGGGGTTTGCCTCATACATCAGGCGTAGCTTGCCCGGCTTGTGGGGCTCACGCTGATCCCATGGATACATAAAGATACCGCCGCGCGATAAGACGCGATGAACATCAGCAACCATCGATGCAATCCAGCGCATATTGAAATCTTTATCACGCTCGCCACTCACACCAGCTAAGCACTCATCTACATAGCGACGGACAGGTTCAGCCCAGTGACGCATATTAGACATGTTGATCGAAAACTCTTTGGTTGAGTGCGCAATCTCGACCGCATGCTTGATCAGGACGAACTCACCGCTCACTTTATTTAAGGTAAACATCACAACACCATCGCCCAGCGTTAAGGCCATAGTCGTTTGCGGACCGTACACCACATAACCTGCAGCCGCTTGATGACGCCCTGATAGTAAGAAATCAGTAGTTTGTAATGGCGCCGCAGGATCTTGTTTGTGAAGCACAGAAAAAATTGTGCCGATGGATACGTTCACATCGATATTAGATGAGCCATCGAGCGGATCAAATAGCAATAGATAGTCACCAGTGCCCTGAACGGGGAGCGGCAATTCCATTTCTTCGGAGGCCAGGCCGGCTAGAGATTGGCAACCCTGTACACCTTCAATTAAGAGATCGTTGGCGATGACATCCAGCTTTTGCTGAACTTCACCCTGTACATTACCGGTGCCCGCAGAACCTAATAAGCCAATCAAGGCGCCCTGCGCCACTTCATGACTCAAAGTTGAGCATGTATCAGCAACCGCCAATAAAAGCTCTTGTAGGCCAGCAGGAATAGTCTCACCCTTGATCTGGGTGGTTTCTAGATATTGCTTAAAATTCGTATTAAAAGTACTTGAAGCGGTCAAAAGGAGGATCTCCGTAATGGGTTTATTTCTGCATGGGGTCTATTTTGCCCTGATCTGAACCGATTAATTCCCTAAAGCCTTAGAAACCACCTCTTTGACATCAGCAGAGAGGGTTTCGCAATTATTTACCTGCTTTAGGGCTGACAGCATCTGATCTTGATAGGGCTTGGCAAACTGACGCCAACGATCTAGACCTCTAGCCAAACGAGCGGCAACTTGGGGATTGATCGGATCTAAAGCAAGGACTGATTCAGCCCAAAATGCATAGCCACTTCCATCTACTTGATGAAAGCTCGCAGGGTTATTCATGCAAAACGCATGAATCACGCTGCGTACACGGTTGGGATTATTCATCTTAAAGGCTTCGTGCTCGCGCAAACGCTTTACATCACTCAAGCTAGATTCGGCATTGGCAACTGGGGGACGACTTGATTGCAAGGCGAACCACTTATCGATTACCAAGGCATCATCGGCAAACCGGGTGTAGAAGTCCTCTAGGCAAGCAGCGGCTGATTTGGATCCATGAATAACTAAGGCGGCTAATGCAGCATATCGGTCAGTCATATTGTCGGCCTTCTGATATTGATTCACTGCCATCGGAGTCCAGATGATGGGGTCAGCATCGAGCAACATACTCAGGGCCAAGTTCTTCAAAGCACGCTTACCAGCACTTGCTGCATCAGGGTTAAATGGTCCCGGTGTTTGCATCTGCTGATATAAAGCAGCCCATTCGATGCGCAATTCAGTTGCAATGGCGTGACGGAAAGCTCGGCGAGCAGCGTAAATTTGCTGTGGATCAACGCTAGCGCACTGCTCATACAAATAAGTCTCTGCCGGCAAAGTCAGCGCCAAGTCCTTAAACGCAGGATCTAGATCAGGATCAGTCAAGAGATTGCGGTAGGCAGTAATTAATGCCGGATCAGGCAAGCGATTACCTAAGATCATTTGCATTGCCAGCTTCTGACCAGCCTCCCAACGATTAAAGGCATCGTCATCGCTAGAGAACATCACTAGTAAGTCGGCTTCACTTTGATTAAAGTCTAAATGAATCGGGGCTGAAAAATTTCGATTGATGGATAACACGGGGCGGCTTGCTAGCTCATCAAAGGTCCAAGTTTGTTGCTGCTGGGTTAACTCCAACAAGGTCTCAACCTGATCATCTGCGTCTGTTAACAGACGCATCTTCAATGGAATATGAAAGGTCTGACTATCTTTGCTCTCAGTATTGACTGAAAGGCTTTGGCTTAAGGTAATTTGATATTGTTTTTTACCTGCGTCATATGACTCTTCCACCTTGACATGAGGAGTGCCAGCTTGGCTATACCAATGCTTAAATTGAGAGAAATCACGGCTATTGGCGTCGGCCATAGCAGCTAAGAAATCATCACAAGTCACTGCTTGACCATCATGGCGCAGGAAATAGAGATCCATCCCTTTACGGAAGCCCTCTACGCCCAATAAAGTTTGATACATGCGCACAACTTCAGCGCCTTTTTCATACACGGTCACGGTATAGAAATTATTAATCTCTTGATACTCGTCCGGACGAATTGGATGAGCCATCGGACCTGCATCTTCAGGAAACTGGAGTTGACGCAAGAGTCGTACATCTTCAATGCGCTTGACTGCCCTACCAGACTCACTACCCATTTGATCGGCAGAGAATTCTTGATCACGAAATACGGTTAAACCTTCCTTGAGCGAGAGCTGAAACCAATCTCGACAAGTTACTCGATTACCTGTCCAATTATGGAAGTACTCATGGGCGACCACACTTTCAATATTAGCGAAGTCGGCATCAGTAGCCGTTTCAGGCTGAGCGAGAACATACTTCGTGTTGAAAACATTCAGCCCTTTGTTTTCCATGGCACCCATATTGAAATCACCTACCGCCACAATCATGAAGCGCTCGAGATCCAACTCAAGGCCATAACGCTTCTCATCCCAATGAATTGATGCAATCAACGAATCCATCGCATGACGCGTCTTCTTTAAATCATGCGGCTCAACCCAAATCTGCAACAACTTCTGAGCGCCACTGCTGGTAGTAATCGTTTCTTCGATACATTCCAGCTTGCCAGCAACCAAAGCAAATAAGTAAGATGGTTTTGGAAACGGATCCTCCCAAACAGCGCTATGCCAGCCATTTGATAACTTCTCATTACTAATGAGGTTACCGTTCGATAACAAAACCGGGTATTCACTCTCCCGAGCGCGCAACGTGACGCGGTAACGCGCCATGACATCGGGCCGATCAAGGAAGTAGGTAATCTTTCTAAAGCCTTCAGCTTCACACTGGGTAAAAAAGTTACCATTCGAGACGTACAAACCCATGAGTGACGTATTTTTCTCGGGCACACAGACGCAGATAATTTCAACGATAAAAGCCTGCTTACCCTCATTGGGTAATGCATGAATTGTGAGCGTTTCAGGAGTAAGCTCAAACTGACGATGGGCCTCACCATTGATACGCAGACTCACAAACTCGAGTTCATATCCTTGCAATACCAGTGGCGCACCTGACTCATGGCCAGAGCCAGGCAGAACCTCTAACCGACTCTTCACAATCGTTCTGGCAGGATCTAAGGCAATATCCAGTTCCACCTGCGTAAAGGTGTAGTTAGGAGGGCGGTATTCGAGCCTACGAAAGCTCTGTGGAAGATCAGTTTTCATAGGGACAATTTTAAGCCCCACAAGCAACTTTTACCTTAACCCCAAATGAGAGTGGCAATACCGATGGCGATGAAGGTGACGGCAGCGACAGCATGCACCCACTTAATAGGCATCCGTTGGGTAAATTTTTGCCCAATCCAAACCGCTGGAGCATTGGCTAGCATCATCCCTAAGGTAGTGCCAATAGTGACTGAAAGGACATCAGAATACTTCGCACCAAGGGCGATCGTAGCAATCTGGGTCTTATCCCCCATCTCCGCTAAGAAAAAGAGTCCAACCGTCAATAGAAATACCTGAAGGGCACGATCAGCCACTTTAGACTCTGCAGCATCATCAATGTGATCCGGAACCAAAAGCCAGAGCCCAATACCTAAAAAGCTCAATCCCAAAATCCACTTTAATAGATCTGGGCTCATAAAAGAAGTTAGCCAGTGACCCAAAAATGCAGCACAGGCATGATTTGCAATGGTGGCGATAAAAATACCGCCAATAATGGCCAAGGCTTGCTTGGGGTAGCGCGCAGCCAGCATGAGGGAAAGTAGTTGGGTTTTATCGCCCATCTCAGCTAAAGCGACTATGCCAGTAGAAAGTGCCAACGCAGATACATCCATTCCTCAAATGATAGAGGAAGATCTAGGAATCACATACTGAATGCATCAATTTAAATGGATGCATTCAGTATTGACAACTGAGATCACATGACTAAACAGCCAATAACTCTTCGGCAGACACAAAATCCACTTTCTGGGCCTTCGCCACAGGCTCAGATGTGAGATTGCCTTGATGCACACTCAAGCCATTTCGTAGATGATGGTCATGGGAGAGCGCCTTCACCATGCCTCGGTTTGCTAATGCCTCAATGAATGGATAGGTCGCATTCGTCAAAGCAAAAGTGGACGTCCGAGCAACAGCACCAGGCATATTCGCAACGCAGTAGTGCAGCACTCCGTCCACGATAAAGGTAGGATCTGCATGTGTAGTAGGTTTGGAGGTTTCAAAACAACCACCTTGATCAATTGCGACGTCCACTACTACTGCGCCCACCTTCATCTTGCGTACCATCTCTTTGGTAACGAGTTTTGGGGCTGCGGCTCCAGGCAATAGCACTGCTCCAATGACCACATCTGCTTCGCATACCTCTAGTTCAACTAAAAGTGGATCCGCATAGAAAGTTCTCACGCGATTGCCATACAACAGATCAATTTGCCTCAAGCAATCAATATTGCGATCAAAGATACAGACATCTGCACCCATACCAACCGCCATTTGCAAAGCATTTCGACCGACAACACCAGCGCCTAATATCACTACCTTTGCTGGCGCTACCCCAGGCACCCCTGCCATCAAGATACCCAATCCTCCATGCGTCTTCTCAAGATGCGAAGCGGCTGCTTGAATCGACATCCTGCCAGCGACCTCGCTCATTGGAGCTAAGAGAGGTAGAGCACCATTCACTGAGGTCACCGTCTCGTAAGCAATGCAGCTTGCACCTGAGGCTAGTAAAGCTTTAGTTTGCTGCGGATCTGGCGCTAGATGCAAGTACGTAAAGAGAATTTGATCCTCACGCAACATAGCGCATTCCTGTGCCTGCGGCTCCTTTACTTTCACTATCATCTCAGCCTTGGCAAAGACTTCAGCAGCGCTATTAATTAGAGTAGCGCCAGCCAAGCGATAGGACTCATCAGTCAAGCCGATCTGCTCCCCAGCCCCACGTTGCAGTAAAACGGAGTGACCTTGCTTGCACAAGCCCCTCACATTACCTGGGGTTAAGCCCACACGAAATTCATTATTTTTTACTTCCTGAGGTACGCCAATAATCATGTATGTCTCCTTATTTGAATTCACGACTCTGTTTTGTTTTGCGATGCAAGCCAACGATGTAGAACATGGCGAGATACACAGCTAATAAACACGGACCTAAGACCAAGGCAATCCGCGCATCCTCATGAAAGCCCATCAACACCACTACCAAGGCAATAAATGCCAATGCGAACCACGAGGAATAGGGCCACCAGGGTGTACGGTATGCCAACTCGGCAGCCTGCACTTTAGTAAGAGAGCGACGAAATTGAATTTGCGTTATTAAGATGGCAATCCACACCATCAATCCAACAAAAGTCACTGCGGCCATGATGTATTGAAATGCCTTATCTGGAACGAAGTAGTTGAGCACTACTCCAGTCATACAAACAGCTACAGTTGCCATCACTGCGCGATGTGGAACGCCATACTTTGATAGCTTGGCAAATGGAGATGGAGCATAGCCATTGACTGAGAGTGCGTACAACAGTCGCCCACCACTAAAGATGCCAGCGTTACATGACGACAGGGCCGCAGTAATCACCACAAAATTGATAATCCCAGCAGCTTCACGTAAACCGATACGTTCAAACATCACTACAAATGGACTGCCTTGTTGACCCACTTCATTCCAAGGGAAGATCGCTAGGATGACAAAAATAGCCCCCATGTAAAAAATCAAGATGCGCCATGCCAATGAATCAATTGCCATCGGAATGGTTTTGCGTGGATTCTCTGCCTCACCAGCAGATAAACCAATCATCTCAATGCCAACATAGGCAAATAAGACCATCTGCAAAGAAAGTAACATTCCACTAATGCCATTAGGGAAGAAGCCACCGTGCTGCCATAAGTTACCGAGTCCAATTGGATTCCAGTCATTGGTAAAGCCAAAGAAAATGACTGAGCCACCCAATGCGATCATGGCAACAATAGCGACTACCTTGATTAAGGAAAACCAAAACTCAAACTCACCAAATACTTTGACCGCAATGAGATTGATCAAACCCATCATCACGATAGAAGATAAGGCCCAAATCCACTGAGGCGTCTCAGGAAACCAAATGCCCATATAAATACCGACTGCAGTCACTTCGGCTATGCCGACAACGATCCAGTAGGTCCAATAACCCCAACCCACCATGTATCCCGCAAGCGGACCAACATAGGTATTGGCATAAGCTGCAAATGAGCCAGCAACCGGTTCGTGTACAGCCATCTCTCCCAAAGTACGCAGCACAATAAAGGCAACGATTCCGGCAAGCAGGTATCCCAGCAATATTGAAGGTCCTGCGATTTGGATCGCGCTTGCCGAGCCCAGAAATAATCCAACGCCGATAGTAGATCCCAAAGCCATGAGGCGAATATGCCGAACTTTGAGATGGCGCTGTAAACCTGTTTGTTCAGTCTGCAAAAGAGACCTCCTTTCGATTTGTCGTTGGCAACTCACCAACGAGGCAAAGTCTAGGGAGGACTGCGTTTCAAGACTAGGGGCTAAAAATACCCAAAGTAATTAAACAAATAAATATGACGCGTGCAAAAAGGGTTTGGCTTGATTGCTGCAAGCCTCATGAGAAATGACTAAATTTGGGATGACAACAAAATCCGTAATTTCCTACAGGGATTCCCCTGAGAAATTAATTGATTAATCTATAACTTAACTACTGCGCAGCGATCAGATTTAAAACTTCTGCAGCCGCAGCCAGACCGCAGGCTGCGGTTACCATCACAGTGGATCCGTAGCCAGAACATGCGAGACCCCCACTTGCAGCACCGGCGCGAGGTTCGTGTGAATAAATAGCGCGTATACCTATTTTTCTCTTGAGATTTCTAGAAAAACCATGGTCTTGTCTAAGTCCTTGACGAACCTTTGCCAACAAAGCATCTTGCTCGGTACGAGAGAGGTCATCGCAACGTACAGAGGTGGGGTCTGATTTTCCGCCTGCTGCACCGCACATCACCAATGCGCGCCCATTGTTTGCTGCCCACACTGCTAAAGCAATTTTGGTTTGAACTGAATCTGTTGCATCTAAAACAATCGCATTTTCCGGAATCAAGGTGTCTAAATTTTGCGGCTCCAAAAATGCGTCGCAAGTAGTTAAGGTAATTTCAGGATTAATTTGTCGAATGCGCTCAGTCATCGCTTGCACTTTTGCTTTGCCATACTCGCCTTCAAGAGCATGAAGCTGACGATTGGTATTACTTTCAGAAATATGATCAAAATCGATGAGGACGAGATGTCCAATGGCTGTTCGCGCTAGGGCCTCAGCAGCCCATGAGCCTACTCCACCCAATCCAGCCACCACGACAGTGGCATGACGAAAGCGTTCACGCAACTCTGGGCCGTACAGACGTGCAACGCCCCCAAAACGACGATCATCCAAACTGCCTTCTATCTTGTCTTCTGCCATAGCTTCTCTTTATACTGAATAAATGGACCCTATCGCCCAACTCCGCAAAAACTATACCTTCGGCCAGCTTTCAGAGACTGAGGTTTCACCCAATCCATTGAACTTATTTCAGGTTTGGTTTGATCAGGCAGTCAAAGCGGAATGCCCAGAACCCAATTCCATGACTTTAGCCACGGCCGACAAAGCTGGAAATCCATCAGCTCGTATTGTCTTACTAAAAGGCGCTGATGAAGCTGGCTTTACCTTTTTTACGAATTACGAAAGTCAAAAAGGTAAAGAATTAGCTATTCGCCCGCAAGCTGCCTTGCTATTTCATTGGCATGAACTGGAACGACAGATCCGCATCAAGGGGATGGTTGAACGAGTGAGCGCAGCTGAGAGTGATCAATACTTTCACTCGCGCCCAGCCGCCTCCAGAATTGGAGCCTGGGCCTCACCACAAAGCGCTGAGATCCCAAATCGAGAGTTTCTTGAGGAGGCCGAGAAGGCCTTCGCATCTGACTTTGGTGATCAACCCCCAAGACCAGAGCACTGGGGTGGATACCGCCTCCGTCCTACCGAGATTGAATTTTGGCAAGGTAGGCCATCACGCCTGCATGATCGTATTCACTATCAACTCGAAGGCAATCATTGGCGCATTGCCCGCCTAGCCCCATAAAAACCCAAGGCACATTGAGTGGTATTGCTCTAGCGAAACTCTGGAGCAATCAAAGATTGAAACTTTGCCCTGAATTTCGCCAATTTTGGAGCAACGACCGCCATACAGTAGCCCTGCCCTGGATGCTGACGAAAGTAATCTTGGTGGTAGTCCTCAGCTGGATAAATGACAGGCGCTGAATCAATTTGCGTTACAACAGGCTTGGAATAAATCTTTGCCTCTTCTAGCTCTTTTACTACCGCATGCGCTATTGCACTCTGACTCTCGCTATGGGTAAAGATCACTGAGCGATATTGCGTGCCGTGATCGTGACCCTGGTAGTTCAAGGTTGTCGGATCATGAATCACGAAAAAGATTTCCAATAAATCCCGAAAAGACACAACCTGGGGATCAAAATAGACATCTACAATTTCCGCATGGCCTGTAGCGCCCGAGCAAATCGACTCATAGTCCGGATTGAGTGTTGCTCCTCCCGCATAGCCGGATACTACTGCACTTACCCCGGTAATTTGCTGATAAACAGCCTCTAGGCACCAGAAACAGCCTCCACCCAAAGTGGCGCGCTCTAGGGATGGGTGGTTTTTTTGAATAGTTTCGATCATGGCTTTATCCTAATGCCTTATTCAATCGTTTGCTTGCCCCATATAAACCCCATGTCTATAAATCGCTTTACGCTCCAATTAGAAGAAATCAAAGCCGCATACGCTGCAGAACCCAACCCTAGCTTAGAGGTTCGCCTAGAACGAATCGGACGTATCGAGCACATGATTGCTGCTAATGAAGACAAAATCTGCAAAGTCTTAGCTGCGGACTTTGGCACCCGCCACTCGATGGAAAGCCGGCTATTAGAGTTTCAGATGATTTATCAGGCCTGCAAACATATTCGCAAGAACCTCAAAGAATGGATGAAGCCCCAGCTAGTCCCGACTCCAGGATTTCTAGGTTCTTCTCATGCTTGGACTGAGATGCAATCTAAGGGTGTTGTGGGCATCATGAGCCCCTGGAACTACCCAGTTCAGCTAGCGCTCGTACCAGCCATTACAGCCCTTGCTGCAGGCAATCGCGTCTGGCTAAAACCTTCCGAAAGAAGCTCCCGCACTTCTGGATTTTTGGCAACATTGATCCAGGAGTATTTTCACCCTAGTGAATTTTGCGTCAGTATTGGTGGTGCAGAGCTTGCAGAATCTTTTGCGGCACTGCCTTTTGATCATCTATTTTTTACAGGCTCAGTAGATATTGGGAAAAAGATCATGCGTGCGGCTGCAGATCACCTTACTCCGATAACCTTAGAGTTAGGTGGTAAGTCCCCAGCAATTATCGACCCCTCAGCCAAAATGAAAGATGCTGCGGCCAGCATTATTTACGGCAAGCTTGTGAATGGTGGCCAAACCTGCATTGCTCCCGACTATGCAGTAATCCACGCAAGCGATTGCGATGAGTTTGTGCAAGCCCTACAAAGTGCAGCCCAACAACAATTTGCCAATCCCGAAGAATTGACTGGTGCAATTGATGAACATCAACTGATGCGTTGGCATCAACTAGTTCACGACGCAGTCAATCGTGGAGCGCAAGCGGTTCCCCTGATTGCTGCGAGCGCCAATACACCACTCCCCTTCACTCCCGTTGCACTCCTCAATGTTTCTGAGGATGCACTCATCATGCAAGAAGAGGTCTTCGGCCCTATTCTTCCGATCGTCGCAATCAATGATGTTTCCTCGATCATCCGCTATATCAATGATCGTCCAGTGCCACTGGCGCTGTATTGGTTTGGCAAGAACAAAGAAGTGATGAAGCGTATTCTGAATGAAACACGTTCCGGTGGTGTGACAGTGAATGACACATTGCTACATGCTGGAATCGAAGATTTACCGTTTGGTGGTGCTGGAGCTAGCGGAATGGGTGCCTACCACGGCAAAGCAGGCTTTGAAACATTTAGTCATCGCAAATCCATCCTAGAAGTGCGAGGATTCTTTGGGCTCAACCTATTACGCGGCACCAAGTTAGCAAGACCGCCTTATGGCAAAGGTGTTGAACGCTTATTGCGTTGGCTACGCTAATCGCATTAGTTACAATTAATTCGGGAAAACCCTTGTAATCCTGATATTAAAATGCCATAATAAGAAGCTTTTTTAAGCAATTTGATTCATCGCCCCCCAGCTATATTTCAGCGTATCGTTTAGAAGTCATAAACACCGAAGTTACAAAACGCGCTGCCGCCTGTCTGATGGTCGATGCCTTTGACCATCACACTCAATAAAAAACAGAGAGTGTATACACGGAGCCATCCCTTCAAGGGGATGTGTAATAGCATGACTTTTTCTAAAGAAACTAATCACGAGTCCACAGACTCAAAACCGACTGGAACTGAGTTTCAGTCTTTCGCCCTCGCGGCCTCACTCCTTAAAAACGTTGCTGAACTGGGTTATACCCAAGCTACTGAAGTGCAAGCTCAGGTTATTCCTGCAGCTCTCGCTGGTGGTGACTTATTGGTCAGCAGCCAAACTGGTAGCGGTAAAACCGCAGCCTTTTTATTACCTTTAATTAATCAACTGATTGAAGACAACCCAAACAGCTCACCTGTACCTGGTCGCGCACAACCTAAAGTGTTAGTGCTCTGCCCAACTCGTGAATTAGCTCAGCAGGTTGCCGCAGATGCAGTGAACTTAGTTCGCGGCATGAAAGGTATCCGAATTGCAACCGTCATGGGTGGCATGCCTTACGGCAAGCAAATTCAAGCATTGAAAGGTGCATTGTTAGTTGTTGCAACTCCTGGCCGTTTACTCGACTTAACCGACAGCAAAGCAATTCGCTTAGATGACGTAAAGCAACTCGTGATCGATGAAGCTGATCGCATGCTGGACATGGGATTTGCGGATGATCTCGAGGCGATCGATAAGCGTTGTGCTGCTCGTACTCAAACCTTGATGTTCTCAGCCACGTTTGCACCAAAGATTATGTCTCTGGCCAACGAATTAACTACTAACGCTAAGCGTATTGAGCTAGCTCATGCCGGTGAAAAGCACGCAAACATCGAACAGAAGTTGCATTGGGCTGACAGCATGTCACACAAGCATAAATTGCTCGAGCACATTTTGGCTGATGCCTCTTTGGATCAAGCAGTGGTATTTGCTAGCACTCAAATTGAAAGCGAAAAAATTGCTGACACATTGCGTGCCAATGGTTACGAAGCTAGCGCCCTACACGGTGCAATGCCTCAGGCTGTGCGTATGCGTCGTCTCGAGTCTCTACGCAAAGGTCATACCAAGATTTTGGTAGCGACTGATGTGGCCGCTCGCGGTATCGATGTACCCCGTATCAGCCACGTGATTAACTTTGGCTTACCAATGAAGCCAGAAGACTATACGCACCGTATCGGTCGTACTGGTCGCGCGGGTCGCAATGGTGTTGCTATCACTTTGGTTGAACATCGTGATCGCGCCAAGATTCGCAATATCGAACGCTTCACACAGCAAGATATCGTTGCCTCAGTCATTGCAGGTCTTGAGCCACAAGCCAAGCCTAGCTTTGGTGGTGGTGGCGGTGGTGGCAATCGCTCAGGCGGTGGTCGTTCTGGCGGTGGTTTCGGTGGTGGCGGTCGTTCTGGCGGTGGCGGCAGCGGTGGCAATCGCTCAGGCAATCATTTCGAATCCCGCTCTAGCGATTCACGCCCATCCGGTGATTCACGTCCTGCTGCTGGCGCCAATCGTTTTGCTGATTCACGCCCTGCACGCTCTGCAGACTCGCGCCCAACTGGTGGTAGTCGCTCTGGTGACTCACGTCCATCCGCTGGTCCACGTTTTGCTAAACCCAAAACTGGCGGTCAACGTAGAAGCTTTAGCGGCAACTAAGAATGGTTCACCGTCGTCGCCTCCGTTCTGCATGGAATCGAGTCGATTCCGGTGAGCTCCATCAAGCGCCACGTCAGTGGCAGCCTTGGCTTAGCGACACGGGCTCTTTAACCCAAAAAATTGAATGTGCAATTGGACAAAAACTAGAAGTACTAGTGTTGCGAGATTGCCGGCAAAACCTGAATAGCGACGAAAGTCGCTATTTTCATTTCAAAATCTCCCGTTGCCGAATCCGAGAAGTATTACTTTGTACTAATGGTGTTCCACTAGTCATGGCACGAAGCATCATTCCCACCACCAGCTCAAGCGGCAGTAATCAGGAGATTCTGCGCTTAGGTAAAAGACCATTGGGGGCTGCGTTGTTTGCAAAAACCCGGATGCGCTCAAAAAAGAAGTCGCCTCGAGAAATCGCCCGTTTAGATAAACAAAGTACCTTATGGAAAACCTGTTTTCAGCAGTATGCTGATTTACCGTCGGTTAGTTGGGCAAGACGAACGCTATACCGACTTAAAGGGCGCCCACTCTTAGTGAGTGAAGTATTTCTACCCGCGCTACTGCACTACTAAACTACTCAAGAGATTAAATAGCGATCCAAGCTTGTGATGCTGCAATCAAAGCATCATCACCAGGCTCGCAAATAAGTACTTCGCCAAACCCTACCTGCTCGGCAGCATCTGCAATATTGCGATGTGGACAAATCGCCGTAGCGAGGTCTAGAGGCAATTGCGCTTGCCCCAAATACCGTACCGCTTCAGACGAGGTCAACAGCCAAAGTGATTGCGCAAAATCGATCTCATGAATTTGATTCCAGGCCGGGCTACTGAGATCCAAGGGCACGCGCGCATATACTGAAATGGCTTCGACTCGCGCCCCTGCATTACTCAGGGTTTCAGCCAGCCAATCACGTCCACCCTCGCCTTTAAAAATCAGAACTTTTTTAGAGGGCCAATCCCAGTGCAGTGTCTGCATTTTGCTCCACAAACCCTCAGAATCCCAGCTGGTATTGTCTCGAGGAAAAATGACTTCTGTCGGCGTACTTTCGATACCGATGCCATGATTTTTTAAGGCAGACATACTACTGCCACCCATCACCCCAATCGGTATTGGGCTTTCCGATAGATCTTGCCATGACTGCTCCAGTAAACGCATCGTGCATTCAATGGCATTCGGGCTTACGAAAATTGCTAGGTCCACAGACTGAAGGGCTTGAGTGATTTGATGAACTAAACCACCATCATCCTTCGGTACGATAGTTAGCAAGGGTAAAGAAATAATCGTAGGTGAGCATTCTGCTTCAATACCGGTCTTAAGTAAGCTCGCTTGCAGCGCCTCTGATAACTGCCGAGCCTGTCCGCTGGGGCGAGTAATAACAATGGTCTTGGTGCTCATTGGTAAATGGCCTTACTAATGATTATTTAGGCAAACCATGAGGTAATAGACTGGCAGCGCCCTGGGCAATTAAATCTTGCGCTACAGAAAAGCCCAAGGCTTCTGCGTCCTCAAGACTCTTCACCGAACCTTCGGCACTAGCTAAGCAACTCGATGTGCCATCTACACTGGCAACAAAAGATCGGATGTGCATCTGATCTTGATTCCAAGTGGCATAAGCAGCCAATGGCACTTCACAAGAACCTCCAAGCTGGCGTGAGACCATACGCTCAGCGGAGACTGCATACAAGGTTGGCAAGTCATTGAGGGGCGCAAGCCAAGCTTTGATATTCGGATGCTGACTCAGGGTTTCAATACCTAATGCGCCTTGCCCAGCAGCTGGGGTGTAAGGATCAATCGGTAATAAAGCACGAATACGACTTTCCAGACCGAGGCGCTTTAATCCTGCAGCGGCCAAAATAATGGCATGGTACTCACCACGATCTAGCTTACCCATGCGGGTATCTAGATTGCCCCTCAAGGGCTGAATTTCTAGATGCGGGAACTTGGACCTCAAAACGGATTCACGGCGCAGACTAGAAGTGCCCACTACCGCGCCTTTAGGTAGATCCTCTAAGCTGGCGTAGTCGTTCGATACGAATGCATCATGCGCATCCTCCCGCGCCATGACGCAAGACAAGTCAAAGCCTTCAGGCATGACCATCGGAACATCTTTTAGGGAATGTACTGCCAAATCTGCCCGGCCATCTTCAAGAGCCGTTTCAAGCTCTTTCACAAATAAACCCTTTCCACCGACCTTAGAGAGTGCCTTATCGAGTATTTGGTCTCCCCGGGTAGTCATACCCAAGATTTGTACGTCGCATTGGGGATAGAGCTTTTTAAGGCAATCCCGGACGTGTTCAGCCTGCCACATGGCAAGCCGGCTCTCGCGGGAGGCGATTACCAGACGCTTAGGGGCAGTGGAGATGGTACTTATAGAGCTAGAAATGGGAGTTTGGGACATAACAATTTAAAATAATCAAAGACCTACACCAATATACTGCGTTTATGAGCTCATCAAATAATTCCCTCGCCAACAAAGCCCAAGCTTGGTCGGCCCGTTTTACCGAACCCGTCGACGAACTAGTTCAGCGTTATACCGCCTCCATTGGCTTTGATCAACGCTTTGCCTTAGTAGATATTGCCGGATCTTTAGCCCACGCTGAAATGCTAGCTACCCAAAAGATTATTAGCGCGCAAGATTTAGCAGATATTCAAAAGGGTATGGCTCAGATCAAGAGTGAAATCGAAGCTGGTGAATTTCATTGGCAACTCGCTTTAGAAGACGTTCATCTGAACATTGAGGCTCGCCTCACCGAATTGGTTGGCGACGCTGGTAAGCGTCTGCATACTGGTCGCTCACGTAACGACCAAGTAGCAACAGATCTGCGTCTGTGGTTGCGTGATAGTGTTGATCAAATTGCGGGCACCCTAAAGACCTTGCGCATTGCCTTGCTAGATCTTGCGGAGACACACGCTGCCACGATCATGCCTGGCCATACTCACCTACAAGTTGCCCAGCCAATCACTTTTGGTCATCACTTGATGGCTTATTACGAAATGTTTAGCCGTGATGCTAGTCGCTTAGCTGATTTACGTACTCGCTTTAATCGCCTGCCATTAGGTGCGGCTGCTTTAGCTGGAACCACCTACCCAATCGATCGCGAGCAAGTCGCTAAGGCCCTCGGTTTTGACGGGATCTGCAACAACTCACTTGATGCCGTATCTGATCGTGACTTTGCAATTGAGTTCTGCGCCTTTGCATCTATTTTGATGATGCATGTTTCACGACTCTCTGAAGAATTGGTACTGTGGCTGAGTCCACGCTTTGGCTTTATTGATTTGCCAGATCGCTTTTGCACTGGTAGTTCGATCATGCCGCAGAAAAAGAACCCCGATGTACCGGAATTAGCGCGCGGTAAAACAGGTCGCGTATACGGTGATTTGATCTCTCTATTGACATTGATGAAGAGTCAGCCACTGGCCTACAACAAAGATAACCAAGAAGACAAGGAGCCTTTGTTTGATGCGGTCGATACCGTGCAAGATACTTTACGCATCTTCGCTGATATGGTTCCACACATACAGGTTAAGGCAGATGTGATGAAAGCAGCTGCTGAAGAAGGCTTTGCAACTGCTACTGATCTTGCTGATTACTTGGTTAAAAAAGGTTTAGCATTCCGTGACGCTCATGAAGCAGTAGCCCATGCGGTAAAGGCCTGTGTTGGTCGTAATTGCATGTTGACTGATCTCAGCCTTTCTGAATTGCGCTTTGCTTGCGGCTTGGATAATCGTCCTGAACTCATGGGCGACGATGTGTTTGCTCTATTGACTGTAGATGGGTCCGTTAATTCACGTCAGCATGCTGGCGGCACCGCCCCAGTCCAAGTACTCGCTGCCATCAAACGGGGTCGCGCAGATCTTTAAACGGTATGGGTTTTTGGGGAACGCTCTCAACCGGAATTGACCGCCTCAATCAATTTCTAGGCAAGGTAGCCAGCGTGATGATTTTGCTATCTTGCGTGATATCGGCTGGCAACGCCTTACTTCGCTACAGCTTAGATATGAGCAATAACTGGCCACTAGAATTACAGTGGTACCTCTTTGGCGCTGCCGTCATGCTCGGCGCCTCCTACACTCTTAAACTAAATGAACATGTTCGAGTCGATCTCATTTACTCACAGCTATCGGATCGCGGACGCCTCTATACCGATCTCTTTGGTTTGATCTTTTTTTTGATGCCCGCTTGCATCTTATTTACCTGGCTATCTTGGACAGCTCTGTTTTACCCATCGTGGTTAGTCTCAGAGCATTCAGCCAATGCAGGTGGCTTGTTACGCTACCCCATTAAGTTTATTGTGCCGTTTGGCTTTTTTATGCTGAGCCTCCAAGGGATTTCAGAGATCATTAAACGTATCGGCTTCCTAACAGGCAAAAACACCCTGCCAGCCGCCGATCTCCATTATAAAAAGCCCATGCAATGATTCCACTCGAATGGATGCCGCCACTGATGTTTGGTGGGCTTATCGTGTTTATGTTGATCGGCTTTCCGGTGGCTTTTTCTTTAATGGCGGCAGGTCTCTTCTTTGCTGGCATCGCCATCAGCGAAAACTTCTTTGGCATGCCATTTCTGCAAGCGATTCCGCAACGCATCTTTGGTAGCGTACTCGCCAATGACCTCCTTCTCGCCATCCCCTTCTTCACCTTCATGGGTGCCATCCTAGAACGCTGTGGCCTTGCTGAAGAAATGCTCGATTCCATGGGTCAGCTTTTTGGTCGCATTCGGGGCGGTTTGGGTTACTCTGTAATCATTGTGGGATTCATACTGGGCGCCATTACGGGCACAGTGGCTGCTCAGGTGATCGCTATGGCCATGATCTCTTTGCCGGTAATGATGCGTTACGGCTACAACATGCGCTACGCTACGGGCGTTTTAGCAGCCTCTGGAACGATTACTCAACTAGTGCCGCCCTCCTTGGTGCTCATCGTACTGGCTGATCAGCTCAAAACTCAAAGTGGTAGTGCCGATGTTGGCAGCATGTACCTGGGTGCTTGGGGCCCATCCCTTTTACAAATTGGTCTTTTTGCGCTTTACACCTTCTTCCTTTCTCGGTTTAGACCCCACTACCTACCCGCTGCTCCAGAGGGCGAACTCACCCTCAAGGGCTGGGCGCTCTGGAAAAAATGTCTCCTGGGGATCGTTCCCTCTGCCGTACTGATTTTCTTGGTACTGGGAACCATCATGACCGGTATCGCAACACCCACTGAGTCTGGTGCAATGGGTGCGATGGGCGCCCTCCTCTTAGCCTGGATTCGCAGAGCGAGTATCCCCAATCTCACGGGACTCATTCAGGAGGCCTATCAAAATACGATGCGCATTACCGCTATGGTGGTATTCATCTTGATTGGCTCTACCTGCTTCTCAGTAGTATTTCAAGGGGTTGATGGTGGGCACTGGGTTGAAGAGCTATTCTCAAACCTGCCTGGTGGTTGGGTTGGCTTCTTAGTCGTCGTCAATCTATTTGTTTTCTTCTTGGCATTCTTTTTGGACTTCTTTGAGATCGCCTTCATCATCGTTCCTTTACTTGCGCCAGTTGCAGTGAAGTTACTCGCCCCAGTTTTATTGGCTTCGATGAACGGTAATCCCCAAGCGGCTGCAAGTGCTGCCCTAGTCTGGTTTGGTGTGATGCTGTGCGTGAATATGCAAACCTCATTTATGCACCCGCCGTTTGGGTTTGCACTGTTCTACTTGCGTGGAGTCGCGCCTAAGGAAGTCAAGAGCAGCGACATCTATTGGGGTGCATTACCTTGGGTGGTGCTTCAACTCATTATGGTTGTGCTTGTTGCCGCATTCCCAGCGCTAGTCACTACGTTTCTGGATAAGCCTGCAGCAGTAGCGCAAAGTCAGGAGTTTGATTTCGCAACTACCGATGAAGGGGAGACGGGTGCATCGCAAAGCAAAGTTGATGAAGATGCACCGGTGGTCTTCCAATTGGATAAGCCAGGCAAATAAAAACCACCCGCATGAACTGACCCCCAGTAGTTGGACAGTTTAGTTAGGTTAGCACGAGGGATTGAGTTCGGTATTTCACCGGGCTTAATCCCTTTAGTTTTTGTTTGATTCGATCATGGTTGTAGTAATGGATATATTCTTTAAGTTCTGTTTTAAATGATTCGATACTTTCAAACCTTCTCCGATAGAAGAACTCTGTTTTCATAATCCCGAACCAGTTTTCCATCACTGCGTTATCTAAGCAGTTACCTTTTCTAGACATGCTTTGAGTAATGCCTTGCTGGTGTAGGGCCTGTTGATACAGCCCCATTTGGTATTGCCAGCCCTGGTCTGAGTGCAATACTGGCCTGTCTTCATTCTTGAGTCGTTTGAAGGCGCTCTTTAGCATCTGCATTACTGAGCTAATCTGTGGTCGATCAGCAATCTCATAGGAGATGATCTCTTGGTTATATAGATCCAGGATGGGTGAGAGATAAACTCGCTCGCCCTTGATATTGAACTCAGTCACATCAGTCACCCACTTTTGATTGGGTGCTTTAGCTATAAAGTTGCGCTCTAACAAGTTAGGGGCTGCCTTACCCACAGACCCCTTATAAGACTGATAGCGCTTGGGCCTCACAAGGGACTTCAGTCCTAGTTGGCCCATCAGCTTTTGCACGGTCTTGTGGTTTAGGTATTGCTGTTGATTACGCAGCTCTAAATGTACCCGCCGATAGCCATAGCGACCCCGATGGGCATTAAAGATCTGGGTGATATGCTCTTTAGCCCCCTGATAAGGATCAGCTTTACTACTGGCTGCCCGCCAGTAGTAGTAAACGCTTTTAGCCATCTTGGCGATGAGTAGTAAGTCTGGTAAACGGTAATGCGGCCTTAGCTCAGTAATTACTTGGGCTTGTTCTCTTTTACTGCTTTGCTCTGAGCTAAGGCTTCTAACTTTTTTAGGTAGGCAGCCTGTGCTTCGGCATACCCCAAACGTCTTCGCAACTCTGCCGGCGTGAGCTCCGAGATAGGCTTTTTGAGTAATGCTTTGATATTAAATTGGGACATCGGCGGTTGTCCTCTCTGTCGATTGGCAAGGGCTGTAATACCGCCTTCATTGTAGAGTTTTTGCCATTGCAAAATGGTGGTCATACTACCAATCCCAAAGTGGGCAGCAGCTGGCCTAGCTGATATCTGATACTGTGCCATGTACTCTAGAACCTGTACTTTGAACTGCGGGGAGTGGCGTTGGTAGCTAGGATTAAGACCACTATGGCCACGTGCTTGATAGGCTAAAGCCCATTTGCGGACATCTGAGTGACTAATCTCAAATAAGTGACTTACCCGCTTAAGACCACCTGACTTTAGAAACTCTTTAACTACCTTTAGCTTGAACTGCTTGCTGTACTTGCTCATAAAACAAAACCCCCTTGGTTGGACATAACGTCCAACTTTTGGGGGTCAGTTCAGTAGGTGGCTTTTACTCAGCAAGAATAATTACAAAGTGATATCCGGCTCTTGTCTTACACAATCAACGTAGTACTCGCTACTTCCATTGATATCGCCCTTCACTAATCCATGAATATCAGTCTCAAAGCCTGGGAATTGCGCATTGAAGTCCCGAGCAAAGTAGAGATAGTCAATGATGCGTTTATTAAAACGTTCACCCGGAATTAACAAAGGAATGCCTGGAGGATAAGGGGTGACTAGCATTGCAGTGATGCGACCCTCCAATTGATCTAAAGGAACGCGGTCCACTTTCTTGTGCGCCATCTTGGCCCAAGCCTCTGAAGGCATCATCGCCGGCACCATATCGGAGGTATACATCTCCGTAGTCATACGAGCCACATTGCGGCTCTTATAGAACTCATGAATCTGCTGGCAGATATCCTTGAGGCCAACGCGCTCATAGCGAGGGTGTTTGGCTACGAACTCTGGCAATACTTTCCAAAGAGGGGCGTTCTTATCAAAGTGGTCTTTGAATTGCTGTAACTCGGTTACTAAGGTATTCCAACGCCCTTTAGTAATACCGATAGTAAACATGATGAAGAAGGAATACAGGCCACACTTCTCCACGATCACGCCATGCTCAGCTAGATACTTAGTGACAATGCTTGCCGGGATACCCATGGAGCCAAAGTTACCCTCGATATCTAAACCAGGCGTCACTACTGTCGCCTTAATGGGGTCGAGCATGTTGAAATCTTCAGCCACCTTGCCAAAGTCGTGCCAGCTCGCATTGGGTTCTAGTATCCAATCAGAGCGCTCACCAATACCCTCTTCGGTTAAGTGATCTGGTCCCCAAACCTTGAACCACCAGTCGGCTCCAAACTTGTCATCCACCTCACGCATTGCGCGCCGGAAGTCCATTGCTTCAGCAATCGACTCCTCAACCAAGGTAGTGCCGCCAGGTGACTCCATCATGGCAGCAGATACATCACAAGATGCAATGATGGCGTACTGCGGGCTAGTTGAGGTGTGCATCAAATAGGCCTCATTAAAACAATCGCGATCTAACTTGGTGTCTTCAGCATCCTGCACCAATACCTGTGATGCTTGTGAAAGGCCAGCTAACAACTTGTGAGTAGATTGGGTAGCGAACATCAAACTCGTTTTAGTACGCTTACGATCGGAGCCGATGGCATGCATATCTTTGTAGAAAGGATGGAATGCGGCGTGAGGCAACCAAGCCTCATCGAAATGCAATGAATCTACTTTGCCATCTAACATCTCTTTAATCATCTCTACGTTATAGATGATCCCGTCATAGGTGCTTTGTGTAAGCGTCATGACACGAGGCACTACGTTCTTGTCTTTGATAAATGGATTGGCGTCAATTTTCTTCTGGATGTTTTTCCACTCAAACTCTTCCTTCGGAATCGGACCAATAATGCCCAAATGATTACGGGTTGGCATCAGGAAAATCGGAATTGCACCCATCATGGTGATGGAATGAATCACTGACTTATGGCAATTGCGATCCACCAGAACCACGTCACCAGGAGCAACCGTGGAGTGCCAAACAATTTTGTTTGAAGTAGAGGTGCCGTTGGTTACAAAGAACAAATGGTCCGCATTAAAGATGCGCGCAGCGTTGCGCTCGCTTTGCAACACAGGACCCGTGTGGTCTAACAACTGACCCAACTCTTCTACTGCATTACATACGTCAGCACGGAGCATGTTTTCACCAAAGAATTGATGAAACATACGGCCTACTGGACTCTTTAAGAAAGCCACACCGCCGGAATGTCCTGGGCAATGCCAAGAGTAAGAACCTTCCGAAGCGTAATTCGTTAAGGCGCGGAAAAATGGCGGCGCTAATGAATCGAGGTAAACCTTCGCTTCACGAATGATGTGACGAGCCACAAACTCTGGCGTATCTTCATTCATATGAATGAAGCCATGCAACTCGCGCAAAATATCGTTAGGCATATGGCGTGAAGTACGTGTCTCGCCATATAAGAAAATTGGAATATCTTCATTGCGCTTACGCACTTCAGTAATAAAGGCGCGTAGGTTGTTTAATGCAGGTAAATCATGGTCTTCAGAGTCAGAAACAAACTCTTCGTCGTCAATCGAAACAATAAAGCTAGAAGCACGGGAGGCCTGTTGGGCAAAGGATGTCAGGTCGCCGTAGCTAGTTAAGCCGATGACTTCCATCCCCTCAGTTTCAATCGCTTCAGCTAAGTCGCGAATACCCGAACCTGAAATATTTTCAGAACGAAAATCCTCATCAATAATGATGATTGGGAAACGAAATTTCATGAGTACCCTTAAATTCGCCGGTGTGGCGATTAAACAGATTAAGTCTTCGGCAGAGTTACACCGACTTGGCCTTGATACTTACCGCCGCGATCTTTGTATGATGTGCCACACACTTCATCACTCTCGAAGAACAGTACTTGAGCGCATCCCTCGCCCGCATAAATTTTCGCAGGCAATGGCGTGGTATTAGAAAACTCGAGCGTCACATAACCTTCCCACTCGGGCTCGAATGGCGTGACGTTCACAATGATTCCGCAGCGCGCATAGGTACTCTTGCCAACGCAGACAGTCAATACGCTACGTGGAATCTTAAAATATTCAACGGTTCTTGCCAAAGCAAAAGAGTTTGGTGGAATGATGCAAACCGGGCCCTTAAAATCAACAAACGATTGTTCGTCGAAATTCTTAGGATCGACAATGGTGCTGTTGATATTTGTGAAGATCTTAAATTCATCAGCGCAACGAATGTCATAGCCATAGCTTGAAGTGCCATAGCTCACAATTTTTTGCCCGGCGGCATCGTGGCGGACCTGCCCAGGTTCAAACGGGCTGATCATGCCTTGCTCGCCCATACGGCGGATCCAGTGGTCAGATTTAATAGTCATGGCCGAATTGTAAAACCATCACAGGCCATGTGCCCAGAATTTAAGAGGCGACAGGTGGGGAGGTAAAAATGACCCTCTCAGGGGCATTGAAGATCTCAAAATGCTTCCCAGAACAACGGGATAGGAGGGTGAGATTGGTTTTGCGGGCCAACTCTAGTCCCATCAAGGTCATGCCGGAGCGGGTCATCAAAAAAGGAATGCCCATCTGAGCGCCTTTGATGACCATCTCGGAGGTCAAACGCCCGGTAGTAAAGAAAATGAGGTCTTTACCTGGTTTATCGGCTAACCACATCAAACCTGAAATAGAGTCCACGGCATTGTGTCGCCCCACATCCTCAATAAAATGCAGTAATCGGACTTTGTCATTGCCGTCCCGCTCAAACACTGCGCAGGCGTGAACGGAACCTGATTTCTTATAAATGGAGTCATGAGTCCGGATATCGTCAATGAGCGCAACAATTGCCTCTTGGCTTAGCCCAGGCCCATCAGAAAGCCGAATTTCAGACATTTCTTCAATTAAGCCGCCAAACATCGTCCCTTGGCCGCAACCCGTTGTGACGACCCGCTTGCTAGTGAGTGCATCAATGTCTACCGTGCTGCGATGGGTCTTCACGGCAGCTGAATCAGTCTCCCAGTCCACCTGAATGCTGGCAATATCATCTGGCGACTCTACTAAGCGCTGGTTACGTAGGTAACCCAGCACCAAGGCCTCAGGGGCGCTCCCCAGGGTCATCAAGGTGACAACCTCGCGTTTGTCCAGATAGATGGTGAGAGGGCGCTCTCCAGGAATATGGGTATTCTTAATGCGCCCGGCCTCATCCATGATTTGCACTTCGTGCACCAAGGGCACGGATGCACTAGACATCTGAATATTGTGGGGTGAAGCCATTAAACATCTCTTAAATTAGGACCGAATCTAATTTTACTTTAATCGCAGACTAAAATTGGTACAGAAGTTTGGGCTCAAGCCCCATAATCTGATATTCCTATTTGTTGAATTTTTCTATTTAAGTCCGCTTTTTCATGAGTAGCTCCAAACGTCGCCTCCTAGTTACCTCCGCCTTACCTTATGCCAATGGCCAGATTCATATTGGGCATTTAGTGGAATATGTCCAGACTGATATTTGGGTCCGCTTTCAAAGGATGCGTGGACACGAGGTTCATTACGTTGGCGCCGATGACACTCACGGCACACCCATCATGTTGCGCGCCGAAAAAGAAGGCATCACTCCTAAAGAACTTATTGCCAATGTTTGGAAAGAACATAAGCGCGATTTCGATGACTTCTTAATTTCTTTCGACAATTACTACACTACCGATAGCCCCGAGAATGAAACCTTATCTCAGAGCATCTACCTCAAGCTACGTGATGCAGGTCTTATTGAAAAACGTGCGATTGAACAAGCCTACGATCCCGTTAAAGAAATGTTCTTACCGGATCGCTTTATCAAAGGCGAATGTCCTAAGTGTGGCGCTAAAGATCAGTATGGAGACTCTTGCGAAAAGTGTGGCGCAACCTACTCTCCAACAGATTTAAAAAATCCCTTCTCTGTCGTGAGCGGTGCAACACCCATTAAGAAAATTTCTGACCATTACTTCTTTAAGTTATCAGACCCCCGTTGCGAAACATTCCTGCGTGACTGGACTCAAGTCAGAACTCCGCTACAACCGGAAGCTCGTAATAAGATGAAGGAATGGGTTGGGCAAGCTGGTGATAGCAAGCTTGGTGACTGGGACATCTCTCGTGATGCACCCTACTTTGGCTTTGAAATCCCCGATGCTCCAGGCAAATATTTTTATGTCTGGCTTGATGCTCCTATTGGTTACTACGCCAGCTTCCTCAATTACTGTCAGAGTAAGGGCATGGACTTTGAGGAATGGGTCAAACCTGACACCACTACAGAGCAGTATCACTTCATCGGTAAAGATATTCTGTACTTTCACACGCTATTTTGGCCAGCGACCCTGCACTTTGCAGGCTATCGCACGCCAACGAATGTATTTGCGCATGGCTTCCTGACCGTCGATGGCGAAAAAATGAGTAAGTCCCGCGGCACATTGATCTCAGCTCATAGTGTCATTGAGTCGGGCTTTAATCCAGAATGGTTCCGCTATTATTTTGCAACAAAGTTAAATGACAGCATGGAAGACTTGGATCTCAATCTTCAAGACTTCGTTGCCAGAGTCAACAGTGACCTTTTAGGCAAGTACATCAATATCGCTAGCCGCAGCGCTGGCTTTTTAGTGAAGCGTTTTGGTGGCGTCGTATCTGATGCAGCAATGCAAAATCCATTGCTCACTGACATTACTTCTGCCAGTGACAGAATTGCTGAGCTCTATGAGGCGCGTGAATACGCAAAAGCACTGCGCACCATCATGGAGTTAGCTGATAAGGTCAATGCTTTTGTGGACGAAAACAAACCCTGGGAAATCGCTAAAGACCCAGAGCGTGAGGCTGACTTACAAAGAGTTTGTAGCGTGACTTTGGAAGCGTTCCGCCTAATGAGCCTCTACCTCAAGCCAGTACTCCCACAAGTCACTGCGGGCGTTGAAGAATTCCTTTCTGTGCCTACAATGACCTGGGATGACGTTAAAACCCCGCTTTCTAGTCAAAACCCGATCAAGCCGTATAAACACCTCATGACTCGTGTTGAAGCGCCACAAATCGAGGCTTTATTGGCAGCAAACGTATAAAAACAGGCTCAAAACTGCTAATTTCCAATAAATAGCCAAATAGTCGGTAAGTTTGTAGGAAAAATCGTTAATAATGATGGGCTAGGTGGAAAGCTGCCGCCCAGTATTTTTTGTATGCTATTGAATTAATTGAGAATTTTAGGAAATATGATGGCTAGATATACATCTGAATTCACCCAGTTCTTAGATGAGCTCAAATCCGAGAAACCGCATCTCGAAGCAGGCCAGCAGGCTGGTCGCGCACTACTTTGGGACAAAGAGCCTCTGACTACTGAAGATCAGCGTCGAGCCAAGGCTGCTAAGTTAAAACAACGCGCCTACGTTTATTCGAATGACTAACTCAGGTAACGCATTGGGAGCTGAGCCAAGCATCCAAGCTGAGCTGCTCGACAGCACCCCATCCGTTACGGATGGCATGTCATCAGCTTTCGCAAAACTGTATGGAGAGCCATTATTTAAGCTCCCAACTGATCTTTACATTCCGCCTGATGCGCTAGAAGTTTTCTTAGAAGCATTTGAAGGCCCACTCGATCTTTTGCTTTACCTCATTCGTAAGCAGAATTTCAATGTCCTTGATATTCCAATGGCGCAGGTAACGCAGCAATACCTGAGCTACATCGATCAAATTCGCCACCACAACCTAGAGCTCGCTGCTGAGTACCTTTTGATGGCAGCGATGTTGATTGAAATTAAATCTCGCATGTTGCTGCCAATGAAAAAAGCTGACAGCGATGAAGAGGTTGAAGATCCCCGTGCAGAGTTAGTCCGTCGCCTCTTAGAGTACGAGCGTATGAAGCTTGCCGCTCAAGAGCTCGACCAAATCCCGCAACAAGGCCGTGATTTCCAAATCGCTCATGGCTATGTCGACACAACGGTTGCAGTGACATGGCCTGAAGTCAATCAAGATGATCTGCAAATGGCCTGGCGAGATGTATTGCACCGTGCAAAACTAAATCAGCATCACACCATTACTCGCGAAGAATTGTCGGTTCGTGATTTCATGACGCGTATTTTGCGCCGCCTGCAAAGCACCCGCTTTGTAGAATTTGGCGAACTCTTTGAAGATGCCATCAAGTCTGGCAAAGGTATTCCAGTAGTGATCGTGAATTTCATTGCCATGCTCGAGCTCTCACGCGAAGCCTTGGTGGAGATTACCCAGGCAGAGCCCTATGCACCGATCTATGTGCGGCTTGCCTATACCCCTGTTGCATGAAAATTATTAGCGATATACAAGAGTTGCGCGACCACTTGCGTGGACAAAATCGCGCCTCCTTTGTGCCAACGATGGGCAACCTCCATGAGGGACACCTGTCACTGATGCGACTGGCTAGGCAACATGGCGATCCCGTAGTCGCCAGCATCTTTGTCAATCGATTGCAGTTTGGCCCTAACGAAGATTTTGATAACTATCCCCGCACGATGCAGGCAGATATCGACAAGCTAGAAAAAGAGGGGGTGTACATCTTATTTGCACCCACTGAACGCGACTTGTATCCACAACCCCAGGAGTATCGAGTCGACCCGCCGCAGCAACTAGGCGATATCCTTGAGGGTGAGTTCCGCCCCGGTTTCTTCAAAGGTGTTTGTACTGTTGTACTGAAGCTCCTATCTTGCGTACAGCCCAAAGTAGCGGTTTTTGGCAAGAAAGATTACCAGCAGTTGATGATTATTCGTCAGATGGCCAAACAATTTGCACTGCCTGTAGACATCATTCCAGGGGAAACCATCCGAGCAGAAGATGGGCTTGCACTCTCTTCTCGTAATGGCTACCTATCCAAAGAAGAGCGTGCAGAAGCACCAGAATTACTAAAGACCTTAAAAGAAGTTCGTGCACGCATCCTCGATTTGAGTGAGCGCAATACGCACTCACTTGGCGAGGTCGAAAAGATGGCTGTTGATATGCTGACTGGTCGTGGCTGGCAGCCGGACTATATTGCTATTCGCCAACAAAGTGATTTGGCGCCCGCCTCAAATGAGAGCCTTGAAGCTGGAGAGCCACTAGTCATCCTGACAGCCGCCAAGCTAGGTAATACGCGCTTGATTGATAACCTCGAAATCTAAGTAACTTGCTCACTCTTCAATAGCACGCAAAGCTGTTGCTATTTCATGAATTTAAGACTTCACCTTCTCAACCAGTAATGCTTTTTTATCGATGATCAGCATTTGCTCGCTAGGGCAAATTAGTATATTGCGATAGCGTAAAGGTACATATTCATATGGACCACTACTGGCAACCTTCCATTTACTACCGTCATACAGGGTAAAGGCATCTCCCGGATTGCCATAAAAAGTGATGGGCTCCTTGATAGCTGACTTGTAGCAAGAAATGCTGTCTTCTTTAGAGGACTGGGCAGGAGCCAGCGCAGATATAGACACTAATCCCAATAAAATCCAGGCTCTATATAAGAACATTATTTTTTATGAGCTGAAGCCAGCGCTTCTGAGCAGTCTTTTAACCAAGAGAATCCCAACTTAGTTGGAGATACATATTTACGCCGTGCATCAATTTTGCAAACTTCAGCTTTGATGAGTTTTAAATCTATTAACTGCTTTGTAATTGAATGTAGCGTTGCTTGAGAGGCAATCTCTTACATTAGTATGAGATCCAAAACAGAGAGGGGAGTGCCCTCCGCGTGTGCGCAGAGCACGGCTTCAAGCACCATGACCTGTTTGTATTCAGTCAATTTATAGCGCTTATTGATCTTTCTCAGGGCGTTAGAGAAATGCAGGTATTTAAAGCATATTTCGGACATACGATAATCGTATTCCCCGAAAGGGTATTCACCTAGAAAAATCGAAAACAACTTTTATATTTAAAAACGAAGACTATTTTAAATATTATAGAAAAAATAGGTACGCTACCGAACAATACGGCTAAGCATCAGTCAGGTCTGAGATAAAAAAACAGGTCGGAAATAGCGGTCTATAGCGCTAGAAACTGACCTACCTCTAGGTTCAATTCCTTTGCCAATTCAGCACCAGTGACCTTTCCTGCTCCACCTTTTGCCTTGAGGACCTCAATCTGTCCGCCATGACAGGCAATGAAGAAAGAGTCCAGGGTAATCTGAGTAATTTCTCCGGGCTTGCCTTTAACAGCGCCATAGGTGGCAGTGACATGCTTATGGCAATCGTAGATCTGTACCTTTTGCTCGCCTAACTTAGTCCATGCACCAGGCGCAGGATTGGATGCTCGGATGAGGTTATAGATTTGGGTAGCGTGGGTTGCCCAATGAATTTGAGCGGCATCTGCACCAAACCATCCCTCATAGTTAGCCTGTGACTCATCTTGAACTAACTCTTGATGTTTATTACCTACTACAAGATCAGCAGCCTCAAGCAGTGCTTGAACACCTAAGGGGAATAAGTGATCGAAATAGATCTTGCCTAAGGTGTCATCGGGCCCGATGGATACCTCTTTTTGCAAAATGATCTTGCCTTCATCCAGACCATCGGATGGGCGGAAGATGGTGAGCCCAGTCTTTTCTTCACCCAAGGCAATTGCCCAATTAATAGCGCTAGGGCCACGGTACTTCGGCAGTAAAGAGGGGTGGTATTGGATGGTCCCATGCTTTGGAATCTTACAAAGCTCTTGCGGTACGAACTGCAGGACATAGGCCATGATGCAAATATCAGCCTTGCTATCAATCATCGCTTGCACTGCCTCAGGACCCTTAAGGGAGGCAAATTGCAAGGGAGTTAAACCCCTTGCAATCGCAGCCTCTTTCAGTACCTCGGGTTTAGTGGATTTAGGATTGTCAGGTGGACAAAAGACAGCGACCACCTCATCGCCTCGATCTAAAAAAGCTTCTAAAACCACCTTACCAAAATCCGCACTACCAATTAGCGCAACCCGCATCTTAGATCACCTTATCGTGACGAAGAGAAATCAATTCATCAGTAGTAAAACCGAGCTCACTCAGAATCTCATCGGTATGCTCCCCCAGTAGTGGTGAGCGAGTGACATCGGTTGGGCTATCGGACATCTTTATTGGATTGCCAACGGTAAGGTACTTGCCACGAATCGGATGATCTACCTCAACGACAGTACCAGTGGCTCGTAAAGAAGGTTCTTCTGCAATTTCTTTCATAGACAAAATAGGGCCACATGGAATGTCGTATTTATTTAAAGTGTCCATTACCTCAAATTTTGTCAAAGTCGATGTCCATTTTTCAATCTCAGCAAAAATTTCCATAAGACGGGGCAAACGGGCCATTGCAGAGGAGTAGTTGGGGTCTGTAATCCAATCTTCGCGACCAATCACCTTGCAAATAGCCTCCCATACTGGGGCTTGAACTACGACATAAATATAGGAGTTTGGATCTTGCTCCCAGCCCTTGCATTTCAGAATCCAACCTGGCTGACCGCCTCCAGAGGCATTGCCGGCGCGGGGCACAGAGTCACCGAACTCACCATTCGGAAACTGCGGGTACTCTTGCATAAGTCCATTACGCTCTAAGCGCTGTTGATCACGTAATTTCACGCGGCACAGATTTAATACAGAATCTTGCATTGCCGCCAATACTTTCTGACCGCGGCCAGAATGGGTACGTTGATACAGCGCGGTCACAATCCCCAACGCTAAATGTAAGCCTGTACCGCTATCGCCGATCTGAGCGCCAGTCACCATTGGTGGGCCATCATCAAAACCGGTGGTGGATGCTGAACCGCCAGCACATTGCGCGACGTTTTCATATACCTTGCAATCTTCGTAAGGACCGGGACCAAAACCTTTAACTGACGCCATGATCATCATCGGATTGAGCTCTTGAATACGCTCCCAAGAAAAACCCATACGGTCCAAAGCGCCTGGTGCAAAGTTCTCAACGAGAACATCGCACTCCCGAATTAGGCGCTCTAAAATTTCTTTACCGCGAGGCGTTTTGGTATTGACGGTGATTGAACGCTTGTTGTGATTCAGCATGGTGAAATACAAACTATCTGCATCGGGGATATCGCGCAATTGACCGCGAGTCGCATCACCCTCACCAGATTTTTCCACTTTAATTACATCCGCACCAAACCAAGCGAGTAATTGCGTGCAAGTGGGTCCTGACTGAACGTGGGTAAAGTCGAGGACTTTTACCCCTTCTAATGCTTTTGCCATGATTAAAGTCCTAACAAGATTGAAATTTTGAATTTATCCAATTTTACCAGCGAGGGAATCTTAAGAAACTAGCTCTTAGTAACGCGCCTTACTCAACGGACAGACAAGGCTATAACCCTGTTTTTGACCATAAACTATGATTGAGGCCCCTCAAGATCAGAAATGCGCTTCTTGAGCGCCCTTTCTTCTGCAAAGCGCTCGGTCTCATCCCGAATCACTGCTGCCACTCCATTAGCCTGATGTTTTTCATCAAACAGCATACCCACAGTAAATGCAATCGATAGGGTATGGCCATCTTTATGCTTAGCAGGAACCTTTAACAATGATGTGCCATAACGCGTGGTCCCCGTTTCCATCGACTGGCTATAGCCGTCGTGATGCCTTTGGCGTTGGCGCTCTGGAACGATAAGATCTAAAGTACTACCTAGCGCCTCTTCTTCTGAGTAGCCAAAAATTCTGGTGGCTGCCGCATTCCAGAGAACAATTTTTTCATGGGCATCAGCAACGACGACCGCATCGCCAACACAGTCCAATAATTGAAGCAAATCTACAGTGGTTTTCATCTGGATAGTCTAAAGACTTTTTTACCTACTAGGGAATAAAAAAGGCGCTCACTAGGAGCGCCTTTGAAGCTAAAACCCATGCTACGAAGTTTGGTTATACCGCTTTAGCAGTGTGCAGCTTAGCAATATCATCTGCACTGTAGCCAAGGTCAGCTAACACTTCGTCAGTGTGCTCACCCAATACTGGGGATGGCTTCACTTCGATCTCCAGATCAGAGAACTTAATTGGGCTACCGATAGTCAAATATTTGCCACGTACTTTGTGGTCAACTTCAACAATAGAGCCGCTCTTACGCAAGTCTGGAGATGCTGCCAATTCTTTCATGGAGAGAACTGGTGCACATGGAATATCGAACTTGCGGAGAATATCCACAGCTTCGTATTTAGTCTTATCCTTAAGCCACTCTTCAATGGTTGCGAAGATGTCAAAAATCTTGTCTTGACGCGCTTCCGCAGTCATGTAGGTAGGATCTGTTGCCCACTCTGGCTTACCAATCGCACGAGTGATTGGCTCCCAAGCGTGACCTTGAATAGTGAAGTAGATGTAGGCGTTTGGATCTGTTTCCCAACCTTTACACTTCAATACCCAACCTGGCTGACCACCACCACCAGCATTACCGCCACGTGGAACTACGTCAGAGAATGTGCCATGAGGATACTGTGGATACTCTTCGAGGTAGCCAATTTTGTCCAAACGCTGTTGATCGCGCAACTTGACGCGGCACAAGTTCAATACTGCATCTTGCATTGAGCAAGATACCTTTTGACCTTTGCCAGTTTTTTGACGCTGCATCAATGCAGTCAAAATACCAATCGCCAAATGCATACCGGTGTTGCTATCACCTAAAGCAGCAGCAGAAACTGTCGGAGGACCATCCCAGAAACCAGTTGTGGAAGCGGCACCGCCAGCACACTGAGCAACGTTCTCATACACTTTTAAGTCTTCGTATGAGTGGCCATCGCTAAAGCCTTTTACGGAAGCCATGATCATCTTTGGATTCAATTCTTGAATACGCGCCCAGCTAAAACCCATACGGTCTAAAGCGCCTGGACCAAAGTTCTCAACCATCACATCAGATGTTTTGATCATTTTCTCTAAAACTTCTTTACCTTCTTGAGTCTTTGTATCCAAAGTCAAAGAACGCTTATTACCATTCAACATCGTGAAGTACAAAGCATCTGCACCTGGGATATCACGTAATTGGCTACGAGTCACGTCACCAGAACCTGGGCGCTCAACCTTGATCACGTCAGCGCCGTACCAAGCTAACAATTGTGTACATGCAGGACCGGCTTGTACGTGTGTGAAATCGATGATGCGAATACCGTCTAATGGTTTAGTCATGTTTGATTCTCCTTAAAGTATTTCTTAGTGTTGCTAAATGTATTCTTAAAATATTACTTACGTATTACTAATCGTTACCGATAAATTACTTCTTACCAGCAGCAGTAGATGGATTTAAATTCGTTAAACGTCCACTTTCTGTACCAGCAGTTTCATCAATCACAGCGTTAATCAAAGCAGGCTTACCTTCAGCGATAGCCTTAATCAATGCTGCTTCCAATTCCGCGGGAGTAGTGACGTAATAGCCAACACCACCGAATGCCTCAATCATCTTGTCGTAACGGGCATTCTTCACGAATACAGTTGGCGCTACATCTGCACCACCGGTTGGGTTGACATCAGTACCGCGGTACACACCGTTGTTATTGAAAACAACTGTAGTAATTGGTAAGTTGTAGCGACAAATGGTTTCTAATTCCATACCGCTAAAGCCGAAGGCGCTATCACCCTCAACAGCAACAGTCGGCAAGCCACTCGTCACCGCTGCGCCAATCGCATAACCCATACCAATACCCATGATGCCCCAGGTACCGGAGTCGAAACGCTTACGTGGTTTATACATATCCACAATGGCACGGCAATAATCGAGAGTATTTGCACCTTCGTTTACCAAGTTCACATCCGGGTTTTGCTTGATCACATCACGAATAGCGCGCAGTGCGCCATGGAAGTTCATTGGTGAAGCTTCTTTGGCCAATGTTTCTGCCATCTTCGCCATGTTTTTGTCTTTTTTCTCGTTGATCGCACTGATCCACTCATCAGCTGGTTTTGGTACCGCTGCAATTCCCTTCAAGAGCTCACCAACGCATGAACCAATGTCACCGATTAATGGTGCGTCGATTTGTACGTTGCTATCCACTTCGTTTGCTTGAATATCAATTTGAATAAATTTCTTAGGATCCTTGCCCCAAGTCTTACCCTTACCGTGTGCCAGCAACCAGTTCAAACGCGCGCCTACCAACAACACGGCATCGGCTTCAGCCAATACGAATGAACGAGCTGCAGAAGCAGATTGCGGGTGATTATCTGGCAACAAACCTTTAGCCATCGACATTGGTAAATAAGGGATACCAGACTTTTCAATCAAAGCACGAATATCTGCATCTGCTTGTGCATAAGCAGCGCCTTTGCCCAAGAGGATCAATGGGCGCTTAGCACCCTTCAATACATTCAATGCGCGCTCTACAGCATCAGGCGCAGGAATTTGACGTGGAACTGGATCGATTACCTTGAAGATGGATTTTTTAGCTTCTTCAACAGGCATTGTTTGAGCCAACAACTGTGCAGGCAAGTCCAAATACACGCCACCTGGACGACCAGAGACAGCCGCACGAATTGCACGAGCAAAACCAATGCCGATATCTTCGATATGGTTGATACGATATGCCGCTTTGCAATACGGCTTAGCTGCATTGAGCTGATCCATCTCTTCGTAATCGCCCTGCTGCAAGTCAACGATTTCACGCTCACTCGAACCAGAAATCAAAATCATCGGGAAGCAGTTCACCGTAGCATTCGCTAGCGCTGTCAAACCGTTCAAGAAACCAGGCGCTGACACAGTCATGCAGATACCAGGCTTTTGAGTCATGTAACCTGCAATCGCTGCAGCGTTACCAGCATGCTGTTCGTGACGGAAACCAATGAAGCGCAATCCTTCAGCTTGGGCTAAACGGCATAGGTCGGTAATTGGAATACCTACTAGACCAAAAATGGTGTCTAGGTCATTTGCTTTTAATGCATCAATGACGAGGTGAAAGCCATCAGTGACTTGTGTATTTTGATTGTCTGTTGTCATAGAATTTTTGTAGTTAATTACACCGCCCGAACGTACAACCTGTACGGTGCAATTTAGCTTTCGCCAACTGTCTCCAATTAAGTTATTAGTGGTGCCACGGGTACCTAGAAAAATCCCCGTCAAGGCTGAATAGAATCTTAGGGCTGGGGGTGGAGATCATCATTGACTTCGGTCAATTTCCCCTGAAATCCAGCTGTAACTAGGGTTTCTAGTTAAATAAAAAGCTCTTTGTGCTTTGTTTTTAAGCGACTTAAAGTCTCTGGGGATAGGTTGAGGTAGGCTGCCAGCTCCTTTTTAGGGAGTAACTCGAATAAGTCCTCGTATTTGCGCAAGAAACGCTCTACACGGCCGGGCGCATCAAGCATATGCAAAGTGATGGTATGAGCCATGATCTCACTCATCAAGCGCATCACCTCAAACTCAAAACTCTCTTTTAAAGGCTTATGGGCATCTAAAAACTCAGCCCACTTCTTAAGGGGCATGCGAGCAACACGAGCCTTGGTTACGCAAGCAATGCTATATGGAGCGGCCGTCTTGAGCCGCCAAGCTGCGTAACTCGTCTCAATATCTTTCTCGATAGCAAAACGCAAAATCATCTCTTTTGCATCAGCACTGGAGACGATCCGCTTCAAAATTCCGTCGAGCACGAAGTATTGCTCCATCTGATGGTCACCTTGATGGAGCAGGATCTCTGATTTTTTGAGGTCCGAGATTACCAAATAGCGCTCTAATTCAGCCATGGACTCCGGATCCAAGCTATTGAGCACTGAATTTTGGCTCAGCTGCAAACGAATCAGGTTTTTTTCGGGGTGCTTATCTAACGCAGTCATGAATCCTTAATCCTAGAGAAAGCATTGTAGGCTTTTTTAACCCTTTAATCAGATTCGAAGCTAGCCTGTGATAGAATAGCGGGGTAGTGGTGCTTTATTGCAGTGCAATAAAGTTAAACGGGAAACACTAAACGTGTGCTGCCCCCGCAACGGTAAGTAAATACACCCTAACTTTTAGGTGAGGATGTGAGGAGTCTGAGTAAGCCACTGTGCGTGTCAATTGCATGGGAAGGCCAGATTCTGAGATTTACTAGCCCGGATACCGGCCAAGACAAGTGGAATTTTGCGGACGGGGATCTTCGCGCGCTAATGAAGCATCCCATGCCCGCACGGCAGGGATGACCAATTGACGCCTGAACTCTCAAATGTGAAATTCTGTTCGACCCAGCTTACGGGGAAGTGAGCTAGGTAATTCGAAGGCAGAAAGTTCACCATGAAACAGCAGTTCAGTAGTAAAACTCTAGTCGCCCTTCTTTGCGGCGCAGCAACAACATTCAATGCAGTAGCTCAAAACTCACAATCGACAGTCATCGTCTCAGGATCACGATTTGAGGAGAACTTAAATGAGGTTCCAGCAAATGTACAGGTCATTACACGGGAAGAAATTGCTGAATCAACATCAAGCAATATTCCTGACATCTTGTCTCAAATAGGCGGTTTAAATGTCAGAAATACCGCTGGTGGGCAATTAAATCTGGGCGCCACAGTTGACATGGGTGGCTATGGACCAACAGCAAGCAGCACGACGCTTGTTTTGATCGATGGCCAGCGAATTAATGCTATCGATTCATCTAGCGTATCTTGGGAATCTATTCCGCTAGACTCAATTAATCGTATTGAAATATTACGTGGTGGTGCAAGTGTTCAGTACGGCAATGGAGCCTTAGGGGGAGTTATTAACATCATCACCAATGGTGGAAGTAAAAATCTCAATCAAGCATCTACCAGCTATGGAAGTTTCAACACCCTAGTTAACAATGCCATTTTTAGAAATACCGTTGACCAAACCACATTGCAGTTGAGCGCCAATACTTCCAATACCAGTGGTTGGCGGCAGAATTCAGCCGCAAATGCATATGCATTTGATGCAAAAGTAACTCAATCCCTAGGTGGAAAAGATAACGTCTACGCCGACGTCTTTTACAGCTACTCAAATCAACAAATGCCGGGAGGCACTCTAGGGCAAGTTGGTCAAGGGAATCCACAGCTTGCCAAATTCAATAACATTGGCTCAGGAAATACCGTCAGCAATACCGGCTTTAGAGCCGGCATTGCAAAAGAATTAAATGGTATGTTCAACCTAGAGGTAGATGGTTTTTATAGCAATAAAAATACTTTTTTTAATCAACCGTATTACTCTACTGCCGCATCAGGTGTTGGTGACTACCCCACCATCAGCCCCTCCTTCACAAATTATGGAGGTTGGCAGGCTAACTTCAGTCCTCGTATTAAAGCCAACTTTGGCTCATTGGGAACCAGCATCTTGGGGTATGAATTTAACAAAGCGAGTCAGTCCTCGGGTAGCAACTATAGTTCTGTCATAAATGCAGCTGCGGATAGAGCCTACCCGCCTGGACCATATGGTGTCTCAAGTCTTCCACTCCAAAGCTCAACCAGTGCAAGCCTCTATAGCCAGTCGGTGTACTTTATTGGAAAGCTACCAGTTGTTAATGGTCTTGACTTTGATGGGGGTTATCGATATCAAACGCAAAGTGCAAGCGCTAACGGAGTTAGTATCTGGAGAGGGACTACCAACGCCAATCCCAGTCAAACCTACTCGGCCAATGCTGGGGACGTAGCACTCAACTTTAAGTATCTTGACGGGCAGCGGGTTTACATCAAGTGGAATCAATCCTATCGATTTCCTAATGTAGACGAATTTTGGGGTTGGTCTAGCGCTGGAGGGAGTCCGCAGTTTGGAGGAATCTTAAGACCTCAAACTGCACAAACTTATGAAGTTGGTGGAAATTGGCGCGTACTGAAAACCAATTTGACTGCATCAGTTTTTACTTCAGTTTCTCAAAACGAAATTTTGTATAACCCCGCTACCTTTAATAACTCAAACTCACCCTACAACATTAATAGAAATGGAGCGAACTTAAATATTCTCACGGCATTCACTTCAAAGCTTTCATTTGGTGGTGGTGGAACTTTACAAAACGCTTTTTATGCTAACGGACCCTACCAAAATCAAGCTATTGCACAGGTACCCAATTTGCTACTAAACGCTAGAGCTACTTATGCACTTACCAGTAATTGGTCACTTGGTGGTGCAGTGAACTATGTGAGCAATCAGCGCTATGATGCCGCACCTGCCTATTACAACAGCCTTAATGTCATGCCCTCATATACGGTTGCGGATGTTTATGCAAACTATAAAGCTGGAAATTGGGAGACCCGACTCACCGTGAAAAACGTTGGAAATGCACAATACTCAACATACGGAGGTTATGGTTTCGTCCAGCTACCCGATAACAGTAGTGGTAATAGCTACTACTATTACGCCAACGACCCTAGGTCAGTTTTTGTAAGCGCTAAATATAACTTCTAGATCCACAAAGATGAATATAAACGTGAAGTCCGCGACTCGCTCCTGCTATTTTGCGATCGGGGTTGCTTTATTTTTAATGGGCGCCTCTTTGGTAGTTTTTGCAGTCCCTGTTTCGGTTATGGATGATCGGGGTGTTGCAGTGGTATTTGATAAACCTCCCCAGCGTGTCGTTAGTCTCTTACCCTCTCTCACTGAATCAGTTTGCGCTTTGGGTAAATGCAGTGCTTTAGTTGGAGTCGACCGTTTTTCTAATTGGCCAAAATCAATTCAGGATTTACCCAAGCTGGGTGGCATAGGAGATGTCAATATTGAGCGTATTGTGCAACTCAAACCAGATGTTGTTTTGCTGGAGAAGGCCTCACCTGTTATTGCACGCCTCAATGGATTGGGTATTAAAACTTTTTCACTCGATATTAAGTCTATGGGTGATGAAGAGCGAGCACTTAAAAAACTGGATGCTGTTTTGGGTACTGCAGAGAGCGGGCGTGTGTGGAATCAAATTCAACAACAGGTCATGCGTGCTCATAAGCAAATCTCCTTTAATGGAAAAGATATTCGCGTATATTTTGAAGTCAACCCAGCACCATTTGCTGCCGGAAGAAATTCTTTCATCGGTGAAATACTGTCACAACTCAATTTGATCAATATCATTCCCGAGTCGCTAGGGCCATTCCCAAAGATTAATCCTGAGTTTGTGGTGCAGGCTAAGCCTGATGTCATTCTACTTACCGCATCCACCGCTACTGAAGTTCAGAAGCGTCCAGGATGGGGCTCTATTCCAGCCGTTTCAAAAAATCAAATTTGTGTATTTACCAGCGAGCAAAATGACATCTTGGTACGCCCTGGCCCCCGTATGGGTGAGGCGGCGCTGATTATTTCTGGGTGCATTCAAGAGAAGATGTCATCATCTCGGTAATGCAGAATAATTATTTCCTAGCCAAACTATTGAGCCTGCTGATTCTGAGTGCAATCTTAGTATTGCTCGGAAGTCTAGTGGGTAGCACAGGCACTGCATGGAATACATTGGGTGCTGATCAAACTATTCTTTTTGATATTCGACTACCCCGATCGTTGGGCGCCTATCTGGCTGGTGCCTTATTGGGTCTTGCAGGAGGTATTGCGCAAAGCTTGTTTCGCAATCCATTAGCTGATCCCTACTTACTGGGTAGCGCATCAGGGGCATTGTTTGGAGTGGGGATCATGCTCTGCTTCGTCTATATTGGTAATTCCTGGTTGGAGATAATTGGCTTAAATGGCGGCGCTTTTATTGGGGCCTTATTCGGAGTGCTAGCCTCCCTACTTTTGGCTGGTGGCTACGGTAGCTCTTTACGTCTTTTGCTATCTGGCGTGGTGATTAGCGTCATCCTAGGAGCCGCAAATTCTATATTCACATTCGTGCGTCCTGATCTCTTGCAAAGCATTCAGTCTTTTATGCTGGGTAATACGACACTAATCAGTTGGTCTGGTGTGGTCATCATGGCAATTGCTTTAATACTTTGCTTACTCGTCACCCTCGTTATCAGCCCTGTACTAGATGCACTATCGCTAGGTGAAAATACTGCCCGCACTTTGGGTTTGCCTCTAAATCAGTTACGTCTAATCTTGATTGGCATTCTTGCTCTTGCGACTGGCTGCGCTGTTGCGCAAACTGGCTTAATCGCTTTTGTTGGACTAGCTGCACCACATTTAGTCAGAAAACTTGCTAATGGTCGACAACGGGTGCAAATTTTGCTCTCCTGTCTTGGCGGTGGGATTTTATTGCTGAGCTCCGATCTGATTGCCCGCACCCTCTTTGCGCCGATTGAAATTCCTGTTGGCGTAGTCACTGCAGTCATCGGCGGCCTATATCTGCTGATCCTACTAAGGCGAACATCACTTGGGGGGCGCCCATGAAAACCCGCCAGCTCAATATTTATAGAGGTCCATGTGCGATTCTCACTAATCTCAATTTAGATATCCCCCGAGGGAAATGGACCAGTGTTATCGGCCCCAATGGCGCGGGCAAATCCTCCCTCTTACAAGCGATGGCTGGCCTACTCAAGTGGGATGGCTCAATCACTATTGATGAAGTGAATTTTTCCTCATACTCACAAAAAGATCTGGCGAAGAAAGTTGCCTGGCTTGATCAAGGCTCAAATACAGCAGATGAACTTGGCGACTCTCTCAGCGTATACGACACTGTCATGTTGGGGCGCCTACCTCATCAAGGATGGTTGCACCTGCCTTCTGAAGCTGACCATACTTCAATTGAAAAAGCCTTGCAGCAGACCGATGCCTGGCATTTACGACATCGCTTATCCCAAGCGCTCTCTGGGGGAGAGCGTCAGCGAGTCCTATTAGCAAGGCTTCTTGCTGTGGACTCTGACATCCTACTCATGGATGAACCACTAGCTAATTTAGACCCCCCTCATCAAGCCGATTTTATGAAATGGCAACGAGATTTAATGGGTCAAGGCAAGACCTTGGTGACTGTTTTGCATGAGATTCACTTTGCCTTGAGAGCAGACTATCTCATCATGCTGAATAAAGGCAGTCTGCATTTTCAAGGTTCCAGCCAAGATCCCAAAACACACCAAGCCCTAATGGCGCTGTTTGATGGCCGTATTCGCCTAGAAAAGCTAGGGAATGATTGGGTGGCCTTGCCAAACTAACCTTTGAAACAGGAGTTTCACAAAGCTTTTTCCTAAGGCTACAATGCCTATATGTCTGAGCACACCCCTCACTTCCCAAGCGAATCAAGCGAACCGGATTCAATAGATGCCGCATTACAGAGGCTGTCTAGAAAAGTTCAGCTCCTTGCGGATGCTGTAAAAGCACTGCATCAAGATCGCAGTCAGCTTGAAACGAAGATTGAGGATGCGCAAAAACGAATTCAGCATATTTTGAGTCGCTTGCCAGAGCAGAGTGATGGACGTCAATTGAACTTACTCGGCGAGCCCGCTGCACCAACAAACCCAGAGGATGACAATGAGCCAACAACGCATTGAAGTAACCCTCGCCGGTCAAAAAATTACCCTAGCTACAAGCACTGAACATGAGCCCTTACTGCGCGCAGCGTGCATATTGGTAGATGAACAAATTCAGCTAGCAGTCAATGGTGGTAACCGCAGCATTGAGCGCGCCAGCATGATGGCTGCCCTGAAGATTGCTGGCGATCTCATTAAGTTACAAACAGCACCTCAAGCAACAACAGCATCAAGTGCATCCTCCAATACTGATGCCGACGAGATCACTCGACTCCGCAATGAAATTCATTTGCTGGAAGATCAGGTGGATGCTTTGATGCAAACCCTTTCCCTGCCTGGTTCGCCAAGGCCAATAGTTCCTTGAACCGATGCGCAAGCATCAGGAACGATCTTTACCTTGTGGGCGTGAGCGTTTCGAATCTACACAGTGGCAGCCTCGCGCTGTTTACTCCCTGAGCTCCTTAATGCACCCGAAACAGAGTAGCCGTTCCACCTTGAACCTTAGGGTTCAGGATGACGGCCTAGCGGCTAAGGCGGGGAATTCATGTCAATAGCTGATATCACCATGCTGATGTTGTGCGGTAGCATCTCTGGCTTTTTAGCCGGACTTCTTGGCATTGGGGGCGGGATGATTTTGGTGCCCTTCATGATTGTGGTCTTCAATCATTTAGGATTTGGTCAAAATGTCATCGTCCATATGGCGATTGCAACGGGTATGGCAACCATCCTCTTCACTACCACTTCCGCTATCTGGGCACATCACAAACACAACTCGATCGACTGGAAGTTGGTTGCCGCACTCAGTCCTGGGTTAGTGATTGGTAGCCTCGTTGGCGGTAGCGAAATCTTTGAGGCAATCAACACTTCTTGGCTGTCTTTATTTTTTGCGATATTTATCGTGTACACCTCGATTCAGATGATCATCAATAAAAAACCTACTGCCGGACGAGAGTTGCCGGGCGCACTAGGTCTTTTTTCTTTCGGGGCATTTACGGGTGTTATTGCCAGCTTAGTTGGCGCTGGCGGAGCATTCATCACCGTGCCATTCATGCTCTGGTGCAATGTCAAGCCACATACTGCAATGGCTAGCTCTTCGGGTCTGGGGTTTCCGATTGCAGCAGCCGCAACCATCGGCTACATGTATGGAAGCTGGGGTAATCCCAATCTTCCAGAAGGTTCATTAGGGTTTGTTTATGTTCCTGCAGTGCTCTGCATTGTGGCACTCAGCATATTCACTGCCCCACTCGGCGCGAAAATGGCAAGAAAACTCAATGTCGCACAGCTAAAGCGCATTTTTGGGATCATGCTGTTTATGCTTGCAGCCTTCATGTTTAATGAAAGCCGCAAAGCATTTGGTTACTAAGGCAGTATTTTTACCGCCCTTAGTTGGTGTATTGCTGACGCAAAATATTCTTTTGCACTTTACCCATTGCGTTACGTGGCAAATCAGAAACGATTTCTAAGCGCTTCGGAATCTTAAAGTTGGCAATTTGGGTTTTCAAAGTAGCAATCATGGCTTGCGCATCTAACTTAGCGCCAGCTTTCGGCACTACTACCGCCATCACTGCCTCGCCAAAATCTGGATGCGGGATACCAATGACAGCACTTTCATCCACGCCATCCATATCGTCAATAAAACTCTCGATTTCTTTTGGATAGACGTTATAGCCACCAGAGATAATCAGATCCTTACTACGACCAACGATACAGAGGTAATCCTGAGGCGCATTGCCGCCGTTGGCAGCACCACCCCAGCGACCGACGTCACCCGTCATGAACCAGCCGTCTTTGGTAAATTCTTCGGCAGTTTTTTCTGGCATGCGCCAGTAGCCCTTAAATACATTCGGGCCTTTAACTTGAATACTACCAATTTCATCTACGCCGCAGGGCTTGTTATTTTCATTGACTACGCGCACCTTGACACCAGGCAGCGGAAGGCCAACGGAACCACCAACACGATTACCTTTGTAGGGATTTGAAACTAGCATCACGGTTTCACTCATGCCGTAGCGCTCAAGAATAGGTTGACCAATTACCTCTTTAAAGGTGTTAAACGTTTCAGTAAGCAAGGGTGCGGAGCCAGAAACAAACAGGCGCATATTACGAGTGACATTTTTATTGAAGCCCTTGTCTGCAAGCAGGCGTACATAGAATGTAGGAACACCCATCATGACAGTAGAGTTGGGCATGTGATGAATGAGTTGCGCTGTATCAAGACGTGGCAACCAAATCATTTTGCTACCATTGATCAATGCGCCATGAGCCGCAACAAATAAACCGTGGACGTGGAATATCGGGAGGGCATGCAATAAGACATCGCCTTTTTTCCAACCCCAAAACTTTTGTAGTACTTGTGCATTACTTCCCAGGTTCTTATGGGTGAGCATGGCACCCTTGCTGCGTCCGGTTGTGCCTGAGGTATATAAGATGGCCGCTAAGTCGTCATCTTTCACGGCAACAGTTTTGAACTTGTCGCTTTGACCAACAGCACGCTCCAACAAAGTGCCCTTACGATCTTCATCCAAGGTAAAGACATGCTTAGTACCCGTCTTAAAAGCTACCTTAGATACCCAAGAGAAATTCTTACTGCTGCAGACTACGACTGCAGGTTCAGCATTTTCCAAAAAGTATTGAATCTCTGCCGCTTGATAGGCAGTATTGAGAGGTAGATAAACATAGCCGGCCTTTACGGTAGCTAAATACAGAAAGAGTGCTTCAGGTGATTTTTCAACCTGCACAGCAATGCGAGATCCCGCTGGTAGCTTAAGACCCTTTAACAGATTCGCCATTTTGGCTGTAGCTCGCTCTAGATCACTCCAGGAGTAATACAGGCCATCATGGGTTTCTAATGCACAAGATTGCTTATCTTTGGGAAAACCTTTTTCCAGTACAGAATATAAATTCATTTAAGCCTCAAATTAAAACCAGCAAATTAAATCAAATATTAGTCAAGCTTAGCACCAGAGGCTTTAGCCACCGCAGCCCAGCGCTTGATATCCGCAGACACAAACTTACCAAATGCATCACCAGAAAGCGTTGGAGTTTCAGAGCCGTTGTTAGTCCAGATTGCCTTGAGTTCTGGCGTATTAACTGCTTTTTGAACTTCCGCAATCATCTTGTCGACGATGGGCTGCGGAGTTCCTTTAGGAGCAAACAAGCCATACCAAGTCGCAACCTCGTAACCCACTAAACCAGCTTCAGCAGCGGTAGGTACATTCGGAAATCCAGGTGCGCGTTTTTGTGAGGCTACCGCTAATGCAACGATAGTGCCATTTTTGATTTGAGCAGCCGAAGATCCCAAACCATCAAACTCTAAATCTACTTGGCCTGCAATCAGATCTTGCATTGCTGGGCCTGCGCCCCGGTAAGGTATGTGCGTAATAAAAGTCTTGGTCAGCATTTTAAATTGCTCGCCAGCCAAGTGATGTGTAGAGCCATTGCCAGCACTAGCGTAGTTGAACTTGCCTGGGTTCTTTTTCAGGAGCTCAATGAATTCTTTTAAGTTTTTGACTTGTACATTTTTTGGATTTACCACAATCACTTGTGGTGGGCTAGCAATCATCGCTACAGGAATGAAGCTTTTCTCGATGTCGTAATCCAGGTTGGGATACATAGAGGGGGCAATAGCATGATGAGCAGCGCCAACAAAAAAGCTATATCCATCTGGAGCCGCTTTGGCAGCAATAGAGGCACCTACTGTACCGCCAGCACCACCACGGTTATCAATAATAATTTGCTTGCCCAATTGCTTGGTCAGCTGGTTTGCCAAAGGACGGGCAAAAGCATCAGTACCGCCGCCAGCAGGAAAGGGCACCACAAAGGTAATGGGTTTGTTTGGCCACTCTTGAGCCATTACAGCCAATGGAGCTGCGCAAATAAAAAAGAGTGTCTTCTTCAAAAAACTGAATGAGACTGCGGAATATGAATTTACTGCAGTAGACATGCTTATTTCCTGTATTTTTCCGGCTATTGGGCCGGTTTAATCTTTGTGGCTAATTTTTGAACCCCTCATTCTAAGGGACTTGCGAAATTCATCAGAAATTAGCCTAGCGCTCAGGCTAGGATGCCATTAAGCGACCTACTGCCCTGGAATAGACAATTTCACCATTAGCAAAGCGCTCGTGGTTATCTTCCACACTGCCTAGGTCATAGAGATAATTCACCATCAGGCCAGCGGATTGACGCAATCCTTTACGAGATAAATCGCCTGCCCAGTTAATGAGGTGCAACTTGGCGCCATTACCCAGATGGAACTTCGCAACTGGATTGCCATCTCGCCCAGTAGAGGCCAGGCCCAAATAGATACTGGCCAAGGTTAATAAGGCCTCTTTTTCTTTCTCAGAAGCCAAATCGGGATGCCAGCCACCCGCCAATCGCTCAGTCCAAGATTGACTCTCGAGCTTTAGTACGGCCAAAGCCGTATCTCGCGCTAGCTTGAGAGCGGGCTTCAATCTATCCGCAGGCACACCAGCACCTAAATTCCCACCAGCAGCAACCCAATCCATAAAGCCCGGAATGGGCGATAAAGTCACAAACGTTTTTATCCCAGGGAATTCTGCATGCAGCTGCTCAGCCACCCTCTTAATTAAAAAGTTGCCCATCGATACGCCGCGAAGACCAGGCTCGCAGTTGCTAATCGAATAAAAAACAGCCACTTTAAATTGAGAGACTTGATCAACTACCTCTGCTTTTTTATCCACTAATGGTGTAATCACCGTCGGGATTTCTGGCAGCAGGGCAACCTCTACAAAAATTAAGGGCTCACTGGGAAGTTGGGGGTGGAAAAAAGCAAAGCAGCGACGATCAGGCTGCAAGCGACGACGCAAGTCATCCCAACCATCAATAGCATGAACTGCCTCATGCTTGATTAGCTTCTCCAGCACTTCTGCGGGGGACTTCCAGTCAACCCGATGCATTTTTAGAAAGCCGGGATTGAACCAAGAGGATAGGACGTGACGTAAATCAAAATCCACTGCAGCTAACTCTGGTTTTTTATCCAATAGTTGCAGCAGGTCGCGACGCATTTCCACAACGGCGGCAGTACCTTGACTCGCACGATTGAGGCGACGGAAAAATTCTTGGCGAGGAGATTCGACAACTTTTTGAAGCTGAATGTAATTACGCGCACTGGAATCAGCAACGAAATCTTGCGCAGCCTTCAAAACTGCATCGGCTTGTGGATGGAGTTTTTCAAAAAGATAGGTAAAGAAAGATACGTACTGATCTTTAGCCAATTTGCGATAGTTGTTCACTACATCATCAGCCATGCTGAGGGCATTAGATTCGCCTCGCTCTGAGATCAGGCGTTTGATCGCATTGTTTGCCTTAGATAAATTGCGGGCTTTAGTTAACTTTTCCAGCATGGTTGGCTTTCAATTGAGTTGAAAATAATCAGAAATTGGGCAAGCTCAGGCAAAAGGTGGATGTTTTAGTCAGTTGAGTCAATTTTTAAGAAATTAACTACAAAAGACCCAAAAAAACCCAGTTTTAACTACTGATAAGTGCCATTTTTCGTATTCACCCTAACTATAAGGTAAATTCCGAAAATGATCATGGGCACAGAAAGCCACTGCCCCATCGTCAGGCCGAGACCTAATAGACCCAAGAAGGCATCAGGCTCTCGAGCAAATTCAGCTAAGAAACGACAAACGCCATAGCCCAGTAAGAATAATCCTGAAATCTGCCCCAACCCTCGAGGTTTGCTGGAATAGATCCACAGAACAATACCCAAGCAGACTCCTTCACCCAGTAGCTGGTAAATCTGCGAGGGATGGCGTGGAATAGAGTCGATCATCGGAAAAACCATAGCCCACGGCAAGTCAGTTGGCCGACCCCACAGCTCGCCATTAATGAAGTTCCCAAGCCGACCAAATGCTAGGCCAAACGGAACCAGTGGGGCAACCAGATCACTCACAACAAAGAAGGAGACTTTGCGACGGTAAGCGAACCAAAGTAATGCCAGCAAGACACCTAAGAGACCGCCATGAAAAGACATGCCGCCTTCCCAAATTTTGAAGATGCTCAGAGGATGTGTGAAATAGTACTCTGGCATATAGAACAAGGTGTAACCCAAGCGTCCCCCCAGTACCACACCTATTACACCAGCGAAGAGCAGATCCTCGAGATCCTTATAAGTCCAACCCAAGGATTGATATCTCGGAGCGCGTATACGCAGACGGCCCAATAAAAGAAATTGAGCAAAGGCCAAGAGATACATCAGCCCATACCAATGAATAGCAAATGCACCAATACGAATTACGGCAGGATCGAATTCGGGATGAATCAACATACAGGGGTATGCCTAGCGATCATGCTTTAGATTGATCGAAGTTGTGCAGCTCATGACCTAAGTCACGATAAGCCTTATAGCGTTCGCGACCGGCGAGGCGCTCCGCTTCATTGATAGTCACAACCTCAACAACACGGGGAAAGCGTGCAAGCAAAGCAGGTACATCTTGAGGCATTTGCATGCCCAAATGGATCAAGACATCTGCATGGGGCAGTTGATTCAGAGCAGGCGATAAAAAAAGGTCTGTCAGTACGACTGGCGTATCGATTGCTGTCTCATCCTCAATAAAGCAATGTGGCAAGAAATCCGTTGCGCTAAATGTCCAGAGGATTTCATCTAACTTTTTGAGGTCTGCCTTCGCGCCCACCATCACAATATTGCGAACTGGCTCACCAACAGGTGTAGCGCTCCAGATCTTGCGTGTTAAGCGACACGCATATTCCAGCTTATCGCTGACATTGCTATGAAAATCGATGCGAGCCATCCCTGTCGTCTTCCGCTTTTACTTTTGCTCAAGCAAATAATTTACGAGCAAGGGTACAGGGCGACCCGTCGATCCTTTAGCGGCACCACTCTTCCAAGCAGTGCCTGCGATATCTAAGTGAGCCCATTTATATTTCTCAGTAAAACGCGACAAGAAGCAGGCTGCAGTAACGCTTCCAGCTGGGCGTCCGCCAATATTCGCCACATCCGCAAAATTGGATTTCAGTTGCTCATGGTATGCCGCGTCTAAAGGTAGGCGCCACACAGTATCCAAAGAGGCATGACCCGCCTGAGTCAGTGAATTTACTAAATCCTCATCATCAGAAAATACGCCACTGTGCACATGACCCAATGCAATGATGCAGGCACCAGTTAAGGTGGCTACGTCAATGACTGCCTTAGGCTTAAAGCGCTCAACATAAGTTAAGGCATCACACAAAATCAAACGGCCCTCAGCATCGGTGTTGAGAACTTCAATAGTTTGACCCGACATACTCTTCACAATGTCACCCGGACGAGTAGCTTGACCTGAGGGCATATTTTCGCAAGTTGGAATAACGCCAATGACATTCTTTTTCAGCTTCATTAGGGCAGTGGCGTACATTGTGCCAATCACAGATGCCGCGCCGCACATGTCGTACTTCATCTCATCCATCGCCTCACCAGGCTTCAAAGAAATGCCACCGGTATCAAAGGTAATTCCCTTACCCACCAATACGATTGGGGCTTCACCCACTTTTCCACCTTGGTGACGCATCACAATAAATTGGGGTGGTGTATCAGAGCCTTGGGCTACTGATAAAAACGAACCCATACCTAAGGCTTCAATTTGTTTACGACCTAGAACTTCAACCTTCAATCCTGTCTTTTTACTTAAGCCTTGCGCTGCTTTCGCCAAGTAGGTCGGTGTGCAAACATTCGGAGGCAAATTACCCAAGTCTTTGGCTAAGTTCATACCCTCAACCATCGCTGCACCTTCAGGTACCGCCCCCTTTAATTCCTTGGCACATGCATCATTACCAGCGAAGGTGAGGTGAGTAAAGGCATCAGCCTTGTCTTTAGCCTTAAATTTCATTGCAGGCTGACGAACTCCAAAACGGTAGGCTTGATCACCCGCATACTGAACTGTCAAACGCACTTCTTCGGCAATAAAGTGAGCGCGATGACCCAAAGCAAAGCTCGGGATGAACCACAGCGCATTTTGAATCGATCCACCGCTCAACTGCTTTAAAGCTGCGCGAGCGATTTTGGAATAGGCATTCAAGTTGCGCGCACTCGCGGGCGCAATATCTCCCAAGCAGACCAACAGAATACGTTTCACCTTGACTCCGGCTGCAGCCCAGGTTTTTTCGGCACGCATCACGCAAGTAGATGCCGGCTGGCTATCTAGATCTCCCACCACGCTAGCATGGCTAACTGAGCCGCCCAGTAAGCGGTCTAACTCAACCAGAAGACCAGATTTGGATTTTGTGGCTGCCAAAGCATCTAAATCCGCTTTTGAATAGGCTAAAACCAAGCAATCGGAGTTCTGCGCTAATAAGATAGCTAGACTCTCCCTGATGTGCTTAGGGTTATTTACATCAGCTTGGGAAAAAATCTTGGTGCTAAATTGAATAGTCATCTTGTCTTACAGTATTTTTAAGTCGATTCAAGGGGAAAAACGGATATTTATCCATTATCCTCCGACATGCAGGTTCACATCTTGAGTGGGCCAATAACAGCTACCCCACTATCCATTCATGATCTTTCACCAAGCCCTTCGCCGCGAACTCAGTTTTACGACTGGTGGCGTCTTTTTGGTCTTGGTGACCATCATGATTACCACCCTGGTCATCCGAATTCTAGGTTTTGCAGCTAATGGCGCGGTTAATCCCGAGGATGCCTTAGTGCTGATAGCGTTAGCCACTATTGGCTATATGGCAGTACTGCTGACCGTATCTCTTTTTGTGGCAGTCTTGATAGTGTTAGTGCGTTGGTACAAAGATTCAGAAATGATTGTTTGGTTTGCCAGCGGCTTAAGTATTGCCAGCCTCATTCGACCGATACTCCGTTTTGCAACACCGCTCATTGTCATCATTGCCTTATTGGCTCTTTTCGTCTGGCCTTGGGCCAATCGCGAATCCACCATTATTAGTCAACGCTTTAAACAACGCAGCGATGTTTCTATGGTTGCTGCAGGCCAATTTAGAGAGTCAGCAAAGGCGGAGCGCGTATTTTTTATCGAAGAATTGGATGTCGATAAAGGTGAAGTAAAGAATATTTTCTCTGCTGAAACTAAAAATGGTCGCCTTAGTGTTGCCGTTGCCTCCACAGGATTTATTGAGAATGCAGCAGGTGGCGGAAAATCGATTGTGCTAAATAATGGTCGCCGCTATGAAGGATTGCCCACACAGCCAGACTTTCGCATCTTAGAGTTCGCTGAATACGTTACTAATATCCGCAACAAGGATGCCCTAGAGCCACCACCACGCGACCGCGAAAAAACGGTCATGGAGCTACTCAATGAGCAAAATCCTCGGCAGCTAAATGAAAGTCGTGCTGAGCTGCTTTGGCGCGTTGGTTTACCTCTGATGGCATTGGGCCTAGTATTGATTGCCATCCCACTTGCCTATGTCAACCCGAGGCTAGGCAACTACACAGCGATGTTTTATGCGGTGCTGATTTATCTTATCTACAGCAATCTACTCAACCTCTCGCAAAATTTTGTATCGCAAGGGAAGATTCCTGTTTTTGTGGCTGCATGGCCCATACATGCTTTAGCTTTTACCATTGCCTTTTTACTGATCCGGAACCGCATCAACCCGTCCTTAAAGTGGTGGCGCCGTCAATTACCTTCATTTTTGGCCAATAGATGAAATATCTATTTCCCTACATTTTCGAACGCTATATAGCAAGACAGATCTACGGGGCCTTTGGCTTCATTCTTTTCGCACTGGTTGCGCTATTTTTATTTTTTGATATCCTCAGCGAACTTGGCTCAGTCAAGGGTCAATACACTCTGCCACTGGCCCTCCTGCATGTGTTATTGAAAGCACCTAGTCGTATTTCGGAGATCATCCCCATTGCTGGTTTAATTGGCAGTATTTACGTGTTTGCTATGTTGGCCAGTCAATCCGAGTTCACGATTTTGCGAATTGCGGGTTTAGATGTGCGCAGAGGCCTGAAGACGTTGGCCAAAATTTCCCTCCCCCTGATTATCTTCACTTTAGTGATGAGTGAATGGCTAGGGCCCTACACCGAAAACCTCTCTGACCAAATCCGCATGAGAGCTTTGGGCTCGTCCTATAGTGCGCAATTTAAAACTGGGGTTTGGGTAAAAGATCGCTTGCGAGATGAGGCCGGCAGTGGACCAGTTCGGCCTGGTGTGCGCTACGTCAACGTTGGCAATATTGCACAAGACAATGAGATCCAAAATATCCGCATGTACGAGTTTGATGATGCCTATCGACTTCTCTCCATTCGTAGCGCGATATCTGGGCGCTTTGATCAAGCGGGCACTTGGACCTTGAATGATGTCACCGAAACTCGTTTTAAAGAAAACAAGCAAGCAGATCCATTAAATCCGGTCTTCTCAGCACACACTTTTACTCACCCTATCGTGAGCCTAGACTCTGAAGTCACGCCTCAGATTTTGAGCGTTCTTTTAGTCAGCCCTGAAAAAATGTCCATCTTGAGTTTGGGTCAGTTTATCTCCCACCTCAGAGACAATAAGCAGGATGCACAACGTCATTCGATTGCGTTCTGGAAAAAAGTAATTTACCCATTCACAATTTTTGTGATGCTGGTATTAGCTTTGCCATTTGCTTACCTAAAAGTCCGCTCCGGTAGTGTTGGAATCAAGGTGTTTGGCGGGATCATGCTGGGCATGAGCTTTCAGCTGTTTAACTCACTATTTTCCAACGTCGGACTTCTAGGTGCATGGCCCACCCTCCTGACGGCACTAACGCCGCCTTTGCTGTACTTCGTACTGGCATTGGTGGGTTTGCGCTGGGTCTCTAAAGCTTAATACCTCAAAATCATATAGAATTTAATTCCTATATCGCTGGCGATATAAAGAATGGAATGGAATCGATATGAACTTGCACCAATTTCGCTTTGTACGTGAGGCCGTTAGGCAGAATTTCAATCTCACCACCGCCGCTAAGGTCCTATTTACCTCACAGCCAGGGGTCTCTAAAGCCATTATTGAATTGGAAGATGAGTTGGGCGTCGAAATCTTTCGCCGCCACGGCAAACGTATCCGCTCACTTACCGAGCCTGGTAAGCGAATTCTAGTTTCTATTGAGCGAATTCTGGATGAAGTGGAAACCTTGAGAAGAGTCGGCAAAGACTTTGCTAGCCAAGATCAGGGTAGCTTTGTGATTGCCACCACCCATACTCAAGCCCGCTATGCATTACCCAAAGTCTTGACAGAATTTACCAAGCGCTTTCCAAAGGTACGCGTCAGCATTCAACAGGGTAGCCCGGGACAAATTGCCGAACTACTCATTCATGATCGAGCAGATATTGCGATTGCAACGGAAGGCATTGCAAACACGCCAGGCGTATTAGCTTTGCCGGGATATCAATGGCAACACGTCGTCATGGTGCCGCTGAGCCATCCACTGCTCAATCAGTCGGCAATCACCTTAGAAGAAATTGCAAAGTACCCGCTCATCACCTACGACAAAGCATTCGCAGGTCGTAGCAAGATTGATGCCGCTTTCGGACTGCGCAATCTGACTCCCGATGTGATTTTGGAGGCGATTGATGCAGATGTCATTAAGACTTATGTTGAGACTGGCATGGGTGTCGGTATCGTGGCGGGTTTAGCATACGATGCAGATCGGGATCGTAATCTGAGAGTCATTCCAGTTGGGCACTTGTTTGGAAATAACGTCACGCATCTAGGAGTGAAGCAAGGCGCCTATCTGCGCTCTTTCGTCTACACCTTTATCGAGCTGTTCTCACCTACCCTCACCAAAAAAATTGTTGAGCAGGCAATGAATAGCGAGTCAGAAACTTACGAGATTTAAAGCTTTGCGCATCTCGCGGCGTCGGTAACAGCCTATTTGAGATGGTGCCCCGGGGCGGACTTGAACCGCCACGCCTTGCGGCACCGGATTTTGAGTCCGGCACGTCTACCAATTCCATCACCGGGGCAGGTGTTTGCAGTGGAAAAACTGCATTGAAGCAAACTAAGAGGTGAGAGTGTAACAAAAAAGTAGTAAGAGTCCCATTATTGAGCTGAGAAGCCCTTAAAATGACTTCCTCAAGCCACATTACACAAAAGGACTTACCCGTATGGCCGGCCATTCGAAATGGGCCAATATTCAGCACCGCAAAGGACGTCAAGACGAAAAGCGCGGCAAGATTTGGACCAAACTGATTAAAGAAATTACGGTTGCAGCTAAATTAGGCGGCGGCGATATCGCTACAAACCCACGTTTACGCCTAGCAATTGATAAGGCTAAAGATGCCAACATGCCGAATGACAACGTGCAACGGGCAATTCAGCGAGGCACCGGCTCCTTAGAGGGCGTGAATTATGAAGAAATTCGTTATGAGGGTTATGGCTTTAATGGCGCCGCCATCATCGTGGATTGCTTAACGGATAACCGCACTCGTACCGTTGCCGAAGTGCGCCATGCATTTGCAAAAAATGGTGGAAATATGGGTGCCGAAGGTTCTGTCGCATTTATGTTCAAACATTGCGGTCAAATGTTGTTTGCTCCAGGCACGAATGAAGATCTACTCATGGAGCTCGCGCTGGATGCAGGCGCTGAAGATGTCATCACGCATGATGATGGCTCACTTGAAGTACTCACCCCAGTCCCTGAATTTCCTAAAGTACAAGATGCACTCAGTAAAGCAGGTTTAAAAGCAGAGCTAGCAACCGTCACGATGCGCCCCGAGACTGAGACTGAACTCGAGGGTGACCAAGCTGAAAGCATGCAAAAACTATTGGATGCGCTGGAGAACTTAGATGATGTCCAGGAAGTTTTCACAAATGCATCGCTCTAAGCCTTTAATTACTTTAATGTCATTTATCAACGTCTTTATTAGCTCCTTATGAAAATTCTTCTGATTGGCTCTGGTGGCCGCGAACACGCTCTTGCTTGGAAGCTGGCCCAATCCCCAGAAGTACAAACCGTCTATGTAGCCCCTGGTAATGGCGGCACTGCCACTGCAAAACAAACGGCAGCCGGCATTCAGAACCTTCCCATCTCCGATCTTCAAGAGCTGGCAGACTTTGCTCAGCGTGAAAAAATCCATCTCACAGTAGTTGGACCTGAAGCTCCCCTTGCAGCAGGCATCGTCGATGTATTCCGCAATCACGGTTTACGTATTTTTGGACCCACTCAGCTGGCTGCACAATTAGAATCCTCTAAAGATTTTTCTAAAGCATTTATGAAGCGGCATGGCATTCCCACGGCGGAGTACCAGACATTCTCAAATATTTTAGAAGCCCATGCTTACATTGATGCTCAAGGTGCGCCAATCGTTATCAAAGCGGATGGACTTGCCGCCGGCAAGGGTGTTGTCGTTGCAATGGATCTAGCAGAAGCCCATGCCGCGGTCGATATGATGCTGGCCGACAATAAGCTAGGCAATGCTGGTGCACGCGTGGTGATTGAAGAATTTTTGATTGGTGAAGAAGCGAGCTTTATTGTTCTGGTCGACGGCAAACAGGTTTTAGCTTTAGCCACTAGCCAGGATCACAAACGCTTACTCGATGCTGATCAGGGCCCGAATACTGGCGGTATGGGCGCATACTCGCCAGCACCTGTAGTTACCCCAGAAATTCATGCGCGCGCATTACGCGAAGTCATCATGCCAACGGTCAAAGGCATGGAGGCTGATGGCATTCCCTACACCGGCTTTCTCTATGCGGGCTTGATGATCTCCCCAGATGGCAAGATTAAGACCCTAGAATTTAATTGTCGTATGGGTGATCCAGAAACACAGCCCATCATGGCGCGCTTGCGTAGTGATTTAGTCAAAGCACTGGATCATGCGGTCGATGGCACCTTAAACGAAGTGGAATTAGATTGGGATCGTCGCACTGCATTAGGCGTGGTACTCGCAGCCCATAACTACCCCGATACCCCGCGCAATGGCGATGTGATTACCGGCATTCCTGCCGATACCGAAGATCAACTAACCTTCCATGCGGGTACCAAACTACAAGATGGCAAGCTAGTCACCTCCGGTGGTCGCGTGATGTGTGTAGTGGGTTTATCTGACACAGTTCGCGGCGCACAACAAAAAGCTTTTGAAGCTATCTCTCAAATCCAATTTGATGGCATGCAATATCGCAAAGATATTGGTTATCGTGCAGTGAAGTAATTACACTAATTTTGATCATTCAACACAAAGCACCTTTCATCCTTGTCATCTCCTGAGCGAACTCAAATCCATATTGCAGACTTAAAAGAGTATTTTTTGGGCCTGCAAGCACGCATCACCACAGCAATGAGTGCATTGGATGGCAAGGCATTTATGGTCGATGCCTGGGAGAAGCCGGAAGATAGCAAGCTAAAGGGTTATGGTCGCACCTGCACTTTAGATGGCGGCAAAATTCTCGAGAAAGGTGGCGTGGGGTTCTCTCACGTTCGTGGCGATCAGATGCCTCCTTCTGCATCACATCATCGCCCAGAACTGACGGGACGCAGTTTTGAGGCCATGGGTGTTTCTGTCGTGTTTCATCCACATAACCCCAAAGCACCCACAACCCATATGAATGTGCGCTGCTTTATTGCGCAAGCTCCGGATAAGGAACCTGTTTGGTGGTTTGGTGGTGGCTTTGACCTTACTCCTTACTATGGCGTCGATGAAGACTGCAGGCACTTCCATCAGACAGCTAAAGACGCCCTAGATCCATTTGGCGAAGATTTGTATCCCCGTTTTAAAAAATGGTGTGATGAGTATTTTTATCTCAAACACCGTGAAGAGCCTCGTGGTATTGGTGGTATCTTTTTTGATGACTTTAATAGCTTGGGTTTCGAGCAAAGCTTTGCGATGACACGTGCCGTGGGTGATGCCTTTATTGATGCTTATTTACCGATTGTGGAACGCCGCTATAAAGAGAGTTTTACAGCCGAAGAAAAAGCGTTTCAGGAATACCGGCGTGGCCGCTATGTGGAATACAACTTGATATTCGACCGCGGGACCATTTTTGGCCTGCATTCCGGTGGACGTACCGAGTCTATCCTGATGTCGATGCCACCGGTAGTACAGTGGTGGTACAACTGGCAGCCAAAACCTGGCACACCTGAGGCTAAGCTTTATGACTATTACCTTAAGCCGCGCGACTGGCTAAACTAACTTGATATCGCACCATTTGGACACAATAAAAAAAATTGGCATTCTGGGCGGCACGTTTGATCCACCCCATCTTGGCCATCTCAAGCTGGCAACCCATTTTGCAAAAATTCTGCATCTGGATGAATTGCTGCTCATTCCGAGTGGGGAACCCTGGCAAAAAGAATCTAGCATCACGCCTGCTGAGCTTCGCTTTAAGATGACTGAAGCGGCTGGCGTAGATTTAGCTATTGAATTTCTCCAACTCAACATACCAACGCGAATTAGCACTGACCGCATAGAAATGAATCGACCTGGGCCCAGCTACACACTAGATACGGCTAAAGCTCTCAGGGAGCGTTTTGGGCCTCAGGTCAACCTAACTTGGTTAATGGGGGCAGATACTCTTTTGAACTTACCAACTTGGAACTCTTGGGATCAATTGCTGAATTATCTGAATTTCGCAGTAGCTAGCAGACCTCATCATTCACTTTCGGCGGAAATCAGCCTTGAAATGAAGGTCTTACTAGAAAAGCATCAATGTATTGATGCGGATGCCCTTGCAAAAAGTCCTTTTGGCCGCATCTACTTAGATAACAGTCTTTCGGTCGATCTTTCCTCAACGCAACTCCGCGATCAACTGAAAAGTTTGGCCCGAAGCACGATTGCCTCCGAGCATATCCCTTCTCACGCACTAGAAATCGTTACAAATTTGGATCTGTACAAATAATCAGACTAAGATCAACCTTATATACAAAATATCAAAGAAACTATGGACTTAACAAAATTACAACGTGTAGTGATTAACGCCCTTGAAGATGTCAAGGCGCAAGATATTCGCGTTTACGACACCACCAAGCTCAGTGAGCTATTTGACCGAGTCATTATTGCAACGGGTACTAGCAATCGCCAGACTCGTTCCTTGGCAATGTCCGTTAAAGAAGATGTCAATGCCAAAGGCGGAGAAGTCATCTCTGTTGAAGGCTTAGAAACCGGTGAATGGGTGCTCGTCGATTGCGGCGACATTGTGGTGCATATCTTGCAACCGGCATTGCGCGCCTACTACCAACTCGAAGGTATGTGGGGGGCCAAACCAGTCCGCGTTAAATTGGCAGCCGATAAAGGCTTAGTCAAAGCAAGTGGGCCTGAAGACGACGAAGAGTAATTTTTTTAGCAATGCGTTTAACGATTGTTTCGGTTGGTCACAAAATGCCTGAATGGGTTGCAACTGCAACCCATGATTACATTAAGCGCATGCCTGCAGATTGCAGTATTGAAATCAAAGAGATCAAGCCAGATCTGACGCCAGCCAAAGAAGCTGTCAGAATTGCCGCAGCCGTTCCCAAGGGTTCTCGTGTTATCGCTCTGGATGAGCGCGGTAAAGATCAAACTACCCAGCATGTCGCCACTCAATTAGCTCAATGGCGACAAGAGGGCTTTGACATTACCTTTTTAATTGGTGGCGCAGATGGCCTTGATCCCAGCCTGAAAGAAAGTGCTCAAGCAATGTGGCGTCTCTCAAGCCTGACCTTACCTCATGCGATGGCAAGAGTCCTTTTGGTGGAGCAACTATATCGGGCATGGACTATTCTGCAAGGCCACCCTTATCATCGCGAGTAGTCAGCTCATGTTTACCTCTATTTACCTCGCCTCACAAAGCCCACGTCGACAAGAACTACTAAAGCAAATCGGCGTGCAGTTCGAGATGCTGATTGCTGCACCTGGTGAGGATACTGAAACCCTCGAAATACCCCTACCGAATGAAAAAGCACGTGATTATGTTGAACGCGTGACGCTCGCCAAAAGCGCTATTGCCTTAGCAAGATGGCAAGAGAGCGGTAAACCTTGGGCACCGATCTTGTGCGCCGATACGACTGTGAGTCTACCCGGAAGCCTTGTTGGTGAGATTCTCGGCAAACCTAGCGATGCGGCTGATGCCACACGTATTTTGAACATGCTGAGCGGTAAAGTACATCAAGTACTCACCGCAGTCGCACTCGTAATTGATCCGAATACCAACCCTGTATGCCGCGTGCAAATATCCGAGGTGGAATTTGCCCGCCTGACCCCTGAGCAAATTACCAACTATATTGATAGTGGCGAGCCTTTTGGTAAGGCTGGCGCTTACGGCATTCAGGGGCATGGAGGCGCATTCATCCCCTCAATCAAAGGTAGTTATAGCGGTATTATGGGATTACCTATTTATGAAGTGAACCAATTATTGGATTTCGCCAAAGTTACCCGCATATGAATGAAGAAATTCTGATCAATATCACCCCCCAAGAAACACGGGTGGCACTCATTCAGCAAGGTGCCGTGCAAGAACTACAAATTGAGCGCACCCGTCAACGTGGCATTGTTGGCAATATCTATTTAGCAAAAGTTGTTCGCGTACTACCTGGTATGCAGTCTGCCTTCATTGAAGTGGGTTTAGAACGCACTGCATTTATGCACGTCGCTGACATTACGCAAAATAATCCGCAGGCACAAATTGAGAAGCTCCTCTTCGAAGGCCAAAATGTTTTAGTGCAAGTTCTCAAAGATCCGCTCGGCACTAAAGGTGCTCGACTGACTACCCAACTCAGTATTGCTGGCCGTAACTTGGTTTACTTGCCGCCAGCTGGCACTGATACAGCTACTGAAAAATATATTGGTGTATCCCAAAGAATTGATCAACCCGAAGAGCGTGAAGCCATCAAAGCGCGGCTGACAGGACTGATGCCTGATGATGAAAAGGGTGGGATTATTGTGCGCACTAGCGCCCAAGATGCCAGTGACACTGATCTACAGCACGATATGCATTACCTGCGTACCACCTGGGAAAAGATCCGCGAGGCCGTGAACTACAAAGCTGCACCAAGCCTGCTCTATCAGGATCTCAGCCTCGCTGAGCGCGTATTGCGGGATGTTGCTGGCGAAGAAACTTCAAAAATTCGAGTGGATTCAGCTGAGAACTTTGAAAAGCTCAAAGGATTTGCTACGCTCTATATGCCCAATTTATTGGATAAGCTGACACTCCATCGTGGTGAGCGCGCCCTCTTTGACTTATTTGATGTGGATGCTGAGATTAATAAGGCGCTTGGCAGAAGAGTTGACCTTAAATCTGGCGGCTACCTGATGATTGACCAAACAGAATCTATGACTACCATCGACGTGAACACAGGTAGCTATGTGGGTGCGCGTAATTTGGATGACACTGTATTTAAAACCAATCTGGAAGCTGCCCAGGCTATCGCCCGTCAACTGCGCTTACGCAATCTTGGCGGCATCATCATCATTGATTTTATTGACATGCTCAGCAAAGATCATCAAGAGTCAGTTTTACATGAACTCAAGCGAAATTTAGATCGGGATCATGCCCGCACATCAGTGAATGACTTCTCTTCATTGGGATTAGTAGAGATGACGCGCAAACGCACTCGAGAATCTCTAGCCCACATTACTTGCGAACCCTGCGCTATCTGCCAAGGCAAAGGTGAAGTTAAAACCGCACAAACCATTTGCTACGAGATTTTGCGTGAGATTGTGCGTGAACATCGACAATTCAATCCCCGCGAATTCAGAATCGTCGCTGCTCCAGACGTGATAGATCTTTTCCTTGAGGAAGAAAATCAATTCTTAGCGCAGCTAGGCGACTTTATTAGCAAGCCCATCAAACTCCAGGCTGAAGGTAGCTTCCGCCAAGAACAATACGATATTGTTCTCAGTTAACTGATTCAGCGAGGTCCATTTGAATATCTTACTAACAGGCGGCATGGGTTACATAGGCAGCCATACTGCCGTCCTTCTGGCAAATGCTGGTCACCAAGTCTACATTTATGACAATCTTTGCAATAGCCATGCGTCTACTTTGGAGCGTATTCAAAAAATTACCACGAGAACCATCGGATTTACCGAGGGGGATATCCGGAACACCGAAAAGCTCACCCAAGTTTTGCGTGAGCAAAAAATTGAGGCAGTCATTCATTTAGCCGGCTTAAAGGCTGTTGGGGAGTCCTCACAGAAGCCGATTGAATACTATGCAAATAATGTGCAAGGCAGTATTAGCCTCATTCAGGCAATGCAATTGGCTGGCATCAATACCTTAGTCTTTAGTAGCAGTGCAACCGTGTACGGAGATCCCACATACCTGCCCTATGATGAAGATCACCCCACCAAACCAACAAATCCTTATGGTCGAAATAAGCTCCAGATTGAAGACATACTCAGAGACCTGAGTGCGAGTGATCAAGAATGGAAGATTGGTTGCCTGCGATATTTCAATCCCGTTGGCGCTCATGAATCCGGACTAATCGGAGAGGATCCGAATGGCATTCCGAATAATTTAATGCCGATGATTGGGCGGGTAGCAAATGGAGCATTGCCATCACTCAATATTTTTGGAGATGATTACGATACCCCTGATGGCACAGGAAAACGGGACTATATTCATGTCATGGATTTAGCCGAGGGGCATCTAGCAGCACTGAATTGGCTCAAAACCAATCCGGGCTGCCACATCTTTAACTTAGGAAGTGGCGACAGTTACAGTGTTTTAGACCTACTTCATCATTTTGAGGAAGCTAGCAGCCAGAAAATCCCATATCAAGTAGTAGGCCGTCGACCAGGAGATTTGCCTGAGTACTACGCTAAGGCTGATAAAGCCAATAGATTGCTTGGCTGGAGTGCCAAGAAAAATCTATCCGATATTTGCAGCAGCTCTTGGCTTTGGATCAAGAACTCTCGAAAGCATTAAGCATTCGAAAACTGAATACGATGAAGATTGGCATACAAACCATCCTTAACAATCAGCTCTTCATGTGAGCCATTCTCGATCACTTGACCATGTTCGAGAACTACAATGCGATCCGCATGCTCAATGGTTGATAAGCGGTGAGCAATCACTAAGGTAGTTCTACCAGCCATCAATCGCTCTAAGGCATCTTGCACTTGACGCTCGGATTCAGAATCCAAGGCTGAAGTAGCTTCATCCAAAATCAGGATTGGCGCATTCTTGTATATCGCCCTGGCAATCGCCAAACGCTGACGCTGACCACCCGACAAACGGTTACCGCTATCACCAATTTGCGTATCAATACCCTCTGGTAATTCTCTCATCAGGGCAGATAAGTTGGCCGCTTCGAGCGCCTCGATCACACGGCCACGATCGATGCCTTCCGGACCAACCGCGCCATAGGCTACGTTTGCAGCAATGCTATCGTTAAAGAGAATGACATCCTGGCTTACAAAGGCGATTTGCTTGCGCACGTCAGTCAGAACAATATCCTCCAGCGGAATGCCATCTAAGAAAATTTGCCCACTAGTAGGCTTATAGAAACGGGGCAATAAATTCACCAAAGTAGACTTGCCACCTCCGGATGGGCCGACAAAGGCTACAACCTCACCGGGGTTAATGCTTAAGTTCACATTAGCAAGAGCATCCTTACGCCCGACCTCCTGCTGATAGGAGAAGCCTACATCTTCGAATCGGATAGCGCCCTTAGCTTTATCAAGGGGCTTCATATTTTCTTTGCGAGATTCATCCTCTTCAAAGGGTTGATCCATGAGGGAAAAAATCATTTCTGCAGCAGTAAGACCGCGCTGCAAAGGCTGATTAATATCAGCCAAATGCTTGATCGGTGAAATCACCAACATCATGGCAGTAATAAAAGCTGCAAAACCACCTACAGTAGTTCCTTCAGCAGCAGATTGCATCAGAGCAATGACTAGCACAATGGATAGTGCCATGGAGGCAATGAGTTGGGTAATCGGCTGATTGAGTCCACCAGCCACTGCGGACTTTAAAGCGAACTGGCGCAGACGATCTGCCTTATCCATGAAACGGCGCATCTCATACCCTTCAGCACCATGTACCTTCACAATCTTATAACCAGCAGCAGCTTCTTCTACGATATAGGCAAGCTCGCTAGTTAAAGCCTGTTGTTCACGATTTAAACTGCGTAGACGCTTATTAATCTTGCTCATCACAAAAGCAATAATCGGAAAAATGATTAGTACCACTAGAGTCAACTGCCAATTTAAATAAATGAGGTAGCTGATTAAACCAATAACCGTTAGCGAATCTCTCACTAAACTAATTAACATCCCCCCCATAATCGAAAGAACATTGTTCACCTCAAAAACAACGGCATTGATTAAATTAGACGCGGAATTCTTCTGAAAGAAAGTAGTTTTTGCATGTAACAGTGTTTGAAACATCTGCTGACGCAATTTCAGCAGCACCGCATTAATTACACGCGTCAGTAAGTAATTGGATAAGAATTGAGCCAGACTTCGAACAAGAGCCAAGCCGACCAAGAAAACGGGCACCTGCCACAACTTACTATCAAGCTGCCCCGTAAATCCCTTGTCTAACAAAGGCTTCATTAAGGCCGGTATGGAGGTTTCAGCACCAGCAACCAGAGCCATGGCTAGTAAAGAGCCAATAATCAGGCGAATATGGGGCTTGAGGTACTGAATTAAGCGATTTAGGGCGGTACGGTCTTGAGCATTCATATAATGAATTATGCCCACCTTATCCGTCATACTCATCACCCGCAATGAAGAGGCCAATTTGGCCGATTGTTTGAGCTCCCTCGAGGGGATTGCCCAGCAAATTGTGGTGGTGGATACCAACAGCAGCGATCGAACCCTGGAAATCGCCAAAAAGTATGGGGCTGTTATTGCCCAACCAGCCGATTGGCCTGGTTTTGGCCCCCAAAAGAACCGTGCTTTAGAGTTGGCAACCGGCGACTGGGTCCTTTCCCTAGATGCCGATGAAAGGCTCACTCCAGCCCTCCGCAGTGAAATTCTGACAGCCATCCATCATTCTGCTCACATAGACTGTTTTGCTATTCCACGCCTTTCTTGGTACTGCGGTCGCTTTATTCGCCACTCTGGCTGGAGCCCAGATTACGTTGATCGCCTGTTTAAGCGTGGCACTGCCCACTTTTCTAATGACCTAGTGCATGAGCGCCTCATCCCCAATGGTCAAGTAGCTAAACTAGAAAATCCTATGCTGCACTTTAGCTTCATGGACTTCTCACAAGTACTACAAAAAATTGATCGTTACTCCACTGCTTCGGCAGAACAGGCTTTTGCTAAAGGAAGGCGTAGCAATCCTCTGAAAGCCATTTTGCATGGCTTATGGGCCTTCATCAGAACCTACTTCATTAGAGCTGGTTTCTTAGATGGCTATGAGGGTCTTGCTTTAGCTATTTCAAATGCCGAAGGCAGTTATTACCGCTATATGAAAATTTGGCTCCTTCAAAAGCAAGCAGAAAAATGAAGATCAGCGTGATCGTTGCAACCTACAACAGAATCAATGCACTCGATTTTGTTTTGCAATCCTTAGACACTCAAACCGACCAGAATTTTGAAGTTCTGATTGCTGATGACGGCTCAAAATCTGACACTAAGAATTTCATTGAGTCTTTCAAGCTGCGTACTAAACTACAGATCAAGCATGTTTGGCATGAAGATTCAGGCTTTCGTTTGGCACTCATCCGCAATCGCGCGAGCGCAGAGGCCTCCGGAGACTATTTCATATACCTGGATGGGGACTGTGTTGTACAGCCTGATTTTGTAGAGCAACATAGAAAACTGGCAAAAACGGGTTGTTTTACGACTGGGAGTCGAGTCTTATTAAACGAGATCCTCACTAAGACAATCCTCTCCTGGCCCAAATGGGACTTTGAAAAATTTTCTGATCACTTATTAAGCTATCGGCTGTCTAGCGGCATCAACAAATACTGGCCACTGAAGATCAAGCTGGGTGACGGGGCTTGGCGCAACTACAAAAAGTTCGTATGGCGCCGCATCAAGGGCTGTAATCTAGCCTGCTGGAAAACCGATGCGCTAGCTATTGGCGGCTTTGATGAAACCATGACAGGCTGGGGTCACGAGGATGCAGATTTTGTTTTCAGACTTCAGAATAAGGGCTTGATTCGTAAGTCGGGTTCTTGGTCTACAGAAGTGTTACATTTATACCACCGCATCAACGATCAATCTAACGCCGCAGAAAATGCGCGTCGTGTGCGTGAAAAAATTCTGGCTAAGGCTACATCAGTTGAGTGACATTAAGCCCATGACTGCATGCTCGGCACTAAGACCTAAAAAGGTTTTGTTTATTGCCACTCGACAAATTGGCGATGTACTCGTAACGACGCCGCTCATTTCAAAGGCACGTGAGCTTTGGCCAGATGCGGAGTTTCATTTTCTGGGCTATCGCGGTAAGCTCGACATGCTCAATGGCAACCCAGATATTGCCCGGACTATTGAAACCTCAGACCGCCCCAGCCTCAAAGAATATCTCTCCTTATTTTTTAAACTCTTTCAGCGCTACGACTTAGCAGTAGTCACGCAACCGAGTGATCGTGCCTATCTTTATGGTTTGGTAGCGGCCCATCAACGGGTCGGCGTACTAGGGGGGCATCCGCAAGGATTAACACCTCAGGATAAGGAAAAGAAAAGTAAAAGTGATCGGCAGAATGCCTGGAAGAAAGCCATTAGCTTGCATACGGTTGATGTCGACTACTTCGCACAACACGTCATCACGGAAAAGCTACGCCTGCTTGAGGTTTTTTATAAAAACACACAAGACCTATTTGACAAACCCATTTCGGTTACTCCACCCACTGGAGAGCCTATCACCCCAAGTATTGCCATTCAACTTCATTCACCCTATGTGGTGATACACCCAGGGCCCCTGACCGCTTACAAACGCTGGCCGCTTAGTTATTGGCAGACCTTACTGACTTGGATTGTCAAACACGGATTTCAAGTGGTCCTGAGTGCGTCACCAGCAAAACAAGATCTTCAGCTCAATCAGGACATCCTCTCTTTGTTGGATGAAGAGACTCGTCAGAATGTTGTTGATGCCGCCGGGCTTCTAACGATTCCTCAAGCAGGGACATTGATTCGAGGAGCGCATGCTTATATTGGGGTAGATACCTCCATCACCCACCTTGCAGCAGCCTGTAACACCCCAACCATTGCTTTATTTGGTCCCACTCCACCAAGCAACTTTGGGCCTTGGCCTAACGGGTTTATTGGGATGCAGCCCTATCAATTAAGAGCGCGCACGCAAACCGTGGGTAATGTCACGATCTTGCAAGGTCCAGGTGAATGCGTGCCCTGCCGTAAAGCGGGTTGTGAAGATCGCGCTAGTAGCAAAAGTGAATGCTTAGACCGACTAGAACCGATACAAGTGATTGAAGCATTTCAATGCGCAATCATGAAATAAAAACTAAGTGATGTCGGTGATACTAATTTACTGGTATTGAACCTGAACAGTATTAGATTGTTTTGTAGCTAGGATTTGATTCAGGCTGTGTAGACAAGCGTCATCAGGATAAATGCGCAATTCTTCTGGGAACTGCATCAGGCAAGCGCCACCACTCGTAGTGACGTTGGCAGTCAACATTAAACCCTTCATACCCTCATTGCCACCTGGCATCGTTGCGGCTGCAGGTCCTAACCTGGGATCCCGCACGCGATTGCTCATGAGATAAGGACCGATTTGGCTACGCAAGGATTTGAGGTCAGTGGCTGAATCAATACTGAGATGAATATTGCGGGCAAAACGCATTCTCGCGCCAGTGATATCCATCACTGCCTCAGACACGATACGCACCCCACCAGAAAACTTATCTGGCGTAATGTTGACTTTGGCAACTAATAGCTCATCCTCTTTCAGCCAAGAGCGATTAGGTTCATAGACTTCGCTGTAAAGGGTTACTTCAATTGCAGCAGTACCATCATCAATGGTGGCAATCATCATGCGGCCACGCTGACCTGTGAGCATCCGCGCAGAAGTAATAATGCCGGCGATGAGCTGGTCCTTACCCTCGGTCACCTTCGCTAATGGCTGACGTATGAAATGCGCTGTCTCGTCGCGGTAAGCATCGAACATATGTCCAGTTAAACAAAGCCCAAGAGCATTTTTCTCATCCTGAAGACGCTTCTTTTCTGACCAGGGTAGCTCGCGAACTAACTCAGGTAAATGACGATCCTCTTCACCTGCTACTTCAAACAAACTCACCTGATTGATTGAGGCTTCAGCTTGTTCTGCCGCCTCAATTGCACGGGCAAGCGAAGCCAATAAAGTGGATCGAATATCGTAAGGATTACCGCCGGCAGCAATGAGGTCTTTGTATAGACTATCGAAGGCACCGGCACGCATCAAAGCCTCAATCGCACGACGATTGACTTGCCTACGATCGACTCGCGCACAGAAATCAAATAAATCCTTAAATGGGCCACCAGCCTCACGCGCTTTTACGATGATCTCAATCGCCGCTTCGCCAGTACCCCTGACAGCACCCAAACCATAACGAATGTGACTGATCGGTGAGTCAGGCGCAGCATCAGGCGCACGCAACGGCGTAAATACATACACACCAGTATTAATGTCGGGTGAGAACACCCGAATCTGATTGGCCAAACAATCGTCATACAAAATCTTCACCTTATCGGTGTCATCCATTGCCAGTGATAAGTTGGCCGCCATAAATTCAGCTGGATAGTTCGCCTTTAACCAAGCGGTTTGATATGCCAAGAGTGCATAGGCTGCAGCGTGGGATTTGTTAAATCCGTAGCCGGCAAAACGCTCCATCAAGTCATAGATCTCATTGGCCTTACCTTCGGTAATACCACCGGCTTTTGCGCCATCACTAAAGATCTTGCGATGCTGCGCCATCTCTTCAGGTTTCTTCTTACCCATCGCACGGCGCAACATATCGGCGCCACCTAAAGAGTAGCCGCCGATCATCTGCGCCATCTGCATGACCTGCTCTTGATAGACCATGATGCCGTAGGTTTCTTGGAGAACAGGCTCAATACGGGGATCTGGATACTCTACTTTTTGACGTCCATGCTTACGCTCAATAAAGTCAGGGATCAAATCCATTGGGCCTGGGCGATAGAGTGCTACCAGCGCAATAATGTCTTCGAAGCGGTCAGGCTTTGCTTCACGCAGCATGCCTTGCATACCGCGACTCTCCAACTGGAAGACGGCAACGGTATTGGCATTCTTTAAAACCTCAAATGCCTTCTCGTCATCAAGCGCTATCTCGCCAATATTCCAATCTTTTCGATCCGCATGGAGTGTCTTGATCCACTTCTCAGCAGCTGCCAAAATAGTGAGGGTCGTTAGACCCAAGAAGTCGAATTTAACAAGGCCTATCGCCTCGACGTCATCTTTGTCAAACTGGCTGATGACCGAACCACTCTCCTGCTCTTTGGAGTCTTTTGCTTCCTGTGTATAGAGCGGGCAAAAATCCGTTAAACGGCCAGGAGCGATTAATACACCACCCGCATGCATACCGACGTTACGAGTCATACCTTCTAACTGCTGAGCTAGGGATAGAAGCTGGCGCACCTCATCCTCATTCTTTTCGCGCTCACCTAATTGCTTCTCTTCCTTCTTCGCCATTTCAATAGTCATGTACTGGCCCGGCTTATTGGGAATTAACTTGGCAATCCCATCTACGAAGTTGTAGCCCTGCTCCAGTACGCGACCTACGTCACGAATGGCTGCTCTTGCCGCCATCGTTCCAAAGGTGGCGATTTGACTAACCGCATCTTTGCCGTACTTATCTTTTACATACTGAATGACGCGATCGCGCCCATGCTGACAGAAATCGATATCGAAGTCGGGCATGGATACCCGCTCTGGATTGAGGAAGCGCTCGAAGAGTAAGTTGTAGCGCAGTGGATCAAGATCAGTAATACCTAGTGAGTATGCAACTAAGGATCCCGCACCAGATCCACGACCTGGGCCAACCGGCACACCATTATTTTTCGCCCAGTTAATAAAGTCCGCAACAATTAAGAAGTAGCCTGGGAATCCCATCTGCGCAATCGTCTTCACTTCAAAGACGAGGCGCTCGCGGTAGCGGGTCTCCTCTTTGGCGCGTTCTTCTGGATCTGGGAAATTGCGCTCCATATGGCGCTTCAAACCCACTTCCGATTGCTGCAATAAATAATCATCGAGCGTGATGCCGGGCGGTGTCGGAAAATCCGGTAAGCGTGGCTGACCCAAAGTCAGAGAGAGATTGCAGCGTTTAGCAATTTCTACTGAGTTTGCCAGCGCAACTGGTAAATCCGCAAAGCGCTTTTCCATCTCCGCTTGAGAGAGAAAATATTGCTCTTCACTAAATTTCCGAGTACGGCGAGGGTTACCTAGCAACTCACCCTCGGCAATACAGACCCGCGCCTCATGTGCTGTGAAATCACTTCTCTGCATGAACTGCACAGGATGCGTAGCCACGATGGGTAAATCTAATTCACTAGCAAGGTGACAAGCAAGCTGTAGGTGTTTTTCATCCTGAGGATGGCCGCCACGCTGAACTTCAATAAAGAACGCATTGGGAAATAGCTTTGCCCAATGTTGAGCGGCAGCTTTGGCTTGAACTTCTTGATCAGCTAAGAGCGCGGTACCAACATCACCCCAGCGTCCGCCTGAAAGTGCGATTAAACCAAATGACAGTGTTCTTTTTGCTGCTTTATCTTCCGCCTTAGAGGCAGGCTCATTAAACCACTTGGGATTGATCTCGGCGCGACCACGCGACTGATTCTCTAGGGAGGCCTTGCTTAACAACTGGCAAAGATTGAGGTAGCCAGAATGGTTTTGAACCAAAAGCAATAAACGGTGGGGTTGATCAGGATCTTGAGGATTGCTAATCCACACATCAGCCCCAGCAATCGGTTTAATACCGCTAGAGCGAGCAGCAGTATAAAAACGGACTAAGCCAAATAGATTACTTAAATCTGTCAGGGCCAAAGCGCCCATACCGTCTTTTTCGGCAGCAGCTACCGCATCGTCAATGCGAACGACGCCATCCGTAATGGAAAACTCGGAATGGACGCGTAGATGAACAAAATGGGGTGAAGCCATGAGATCATTTTAGCTGTGCCGAACCTCAAAAACCCCTCACCCCCAGCCGACGGCTATCGCGGGCGATTTGCCCCCTCACCTACAGGTCCGCTGCATGCGGGATCGTTGGTTGCCGCCCTCGGAAGCTGGCTAGATGCCCGTCAAAATCAAGGGAAATGGCTGCTCAGGATCGAGGATTTAGATACCCCCCGCTGTATTCCGGGGGCCGATCAAGAAATCCTGCGCCAGTTGCTTACCTGCGGCCTCTCTTGGGACGAGGAGCCAAGCTGGCAATCCCAGCGTCGGGAACACTACCAAAACGCTCTGGAGCGCTTAAATGCGCTCCAAACCATCTATCCCTGCACTTGCTCTCGACAAACCATTGCAAGCGCTCTTGGATCCCACGGCGTGATTACCCCTCGCAATCAAGAAATGGTCTATCCAGGCACTTGCCGACCCAGCCAAATGATGGCGAATGATGCAATTGCTAAGCCAGCGACTGCATGGAGACTTGCCCTCCCCCCGAATCTAGTAATGGAGTTTGAAGATCTCATGCTAGGAAAGCAGCATCAAGCCTTAAGCCAGGGGGTGGGGGATTTTGTCTTGCGCCGCCGGGATGACGTATTCACCTACCAACTCGCTGTCGTGGTGGATGATGCCGAGCAAGGAATTACCCATGTCGTGCGTGGACAAGATTTACTCAGCAATACAGCGCGACAAATTTATCTGCAAAAGATCCTGGGGTATTTAACTCCAAGTTATTTGCACCTGCCGCTTGTACTGGATGAGCACGGTGAAAAACTCAGTAAGCAAACTTTAGCGACAGCCATTCATACTGAAAATGCACAACAGGCTTTACAGGAATTACGTAAAGCAGCGGTGCATTTAGGATTGAGCAATCTGCCCGATGGAAAAGCTATCTCCATTGCTGAGTGGCTTTTAGCAGCCACCCAAGCCTGGAATAGAAAAATTACTTCTTCTTAAAGCCGCCGAGTAAGGCGCCAACGGCTGGCTTCGCAGGCGTAATGCCGACTTTTTTCTCTTCGGAGTTAGTAGTGACAGAGGTCGGCTGAGGTGCAGCACTAGGCTCATACGGCTTATAGAAAAACGGGTCTGACATTTTTGCCGGCGCCTCGTATCGTGACGCACTTCTGCTTGATGCAGAGCTAGAGCTAGGGCTAGAACTAGAGCTAGGATTGCCTTCAGGCAAAGGCTGAACATCTAACTTTCGCTTCATCAACTTTTCGATGTCATCGAGTAAGCGTTTTTCACTGGCATCAACTAAGGCAATCGCATCGCCCTTACTACCTGCACGACCAGTACGACCAATACGGTGAATAAAGTCTTCAGCGTTGTAAGGTAACTCATGATTAATCACGCAAGGCATCGATGGAATATCGAGACCACGTGCAGCCACATCCGTTGCCACCAGTGCTTCAATCGCACCAGACTTAAATGCATCCAAAGTTAACGTACGCTCGCCCTGACTCTTGTCGCCATGAATCGCGCCCGCTTTAATACCCTCACGCTCTAGCGCTCGAGATAATTTTGCGCAACCTAAACGGCTGTTGGTAAAAATAATGCACTGACGTGATAAACCTTGACGAGTACGTGCCTCAAGCACCTTGACAATCGCGCGCTGCTTATCAGCGCTGGCAACCATGTGTATCACTTGTTTGACGGTATCAGCTGCTGCATTCTGACGCGCCACCTCTACCGTGACTGGTGTACGCAAATAACTCTGTGCTAATTTTTTAATCTCAGGAGAAAACGTTGCTGAGAACAATAATGTTTGGCGCTGCGCAGGAATTAAATCAATGATGCGCTGTAAGTCTGGCAAGAAACCCATATCGAGCATACGATCGGCTTCATCCAAGACCAGGATTTCCACTTGGGAGAGATTCGCCACTTTGGAGCCAATGTGATCGAGCAAACGTCCTGGGGTAGCGATCAAGATCTCCACGCCACCACGCAATGTCGCCACTTGCTCTTTCATATCCACGCCACCATAAACCACAGCAGCGCGTAAATCCGTGTGCTTCGAGTAGCTTGCTGCGTTCTCAGCAACCTGAACAGCCAACTCACGTGTTGGTGTTAAGACTAAGGCACGAATGGGATGCCGCGCAGGTGAAGCGCTGCTACTAGCGTGACGCAAAATCTGTTGAATGATGGGCAGTACAAAAGCGGCCGTCTTACCGGTACCAGTTTGTGCTGCACCCATCAAATCGCTGCCAGCCAAAACATGGGGAATAGCTTGGGCTTGAATCGGAGTTGGGGTGTTGTAACCCTGCTCGGATACCGCTTTTTGAATCTTAGGGTCTAAGCCAAAGTCAGCAAAAGTAATTGTTGCTGGGGGGGCGCTGCTCTCAGCAGCGCCGGTGGGGAGGTTTATTTCAGGAACAGTATTTATCAAAGTAACTTACAGAATGGCCGCAATGCCGGCTTTAGCAGTTTCAGCATCCTCGGTTGATTTAACGCCGGAAACGCCGACTGCGCCGATGGTAAACCCATTTACCTCGATATTGACGCCACCTTCCAACATGCCCGACACATGTGGGGCAGATAAAAAAGCATGACGGCCGTTATTAATGATTTCTTCATAAACACGAGTCTCGCGTTTACCCATCGCCGAAGTCCGAGCCTTCTCTTGTGCAATGTAGGTAGACAAAGGAGCGCAACCATCACGACGGATTAAACCCATCACATGTCCACCATCATCGCAAACCGCAATGGTGACGGCGAAATTATTTGCTGCAGCATATTTATCCGCTGCATCCAAAATCTTTTGAACATCAGCTTGAGTTAAATACGGTTTAGTTGCCAACATGTTGAATCTTTCTATCTCGAATATGTTTTATTTGACGAAACTGCCATCTGTATAAGTACTTGAATTATAAAGGGTGTTAACCAGTGGATTCACCAGCTAACACCCTTTTTCTACCCTAATTACGCCCAACTGACTGATTATTTTAGAAATTCTTGGGCAGCAACCACGCCACTTGCCTTGGGCTTAAAGCCCATAGCACCCAAACTCATCTCCACGCCACTGAGCGCAGCCATCAGGCTGAGTTCATTACAGTCGCCTAAATGACCAATACGGAAAGCCTTGCCTTTGATTTTTCCAAGGCCTGTACCGAGGGATAAATTGAACTTCTCGAGAGCATGCTTACGCAGTACATCAGCGTTCATGCCCTCTGGCACAGCAATGCAAGTCAGCACTGGTGAGTAGCAATCCTTATCCTGACATTGGATTTCTAAGCCCCATGCATTGACTGCCTCACGACAAGCTGCTGCCAAACGTTGATGACGCGCAAAGATCGTGTCCAGGCCCTCAGCCATCATCATGTCGAGCGCCTCGTGTAATCCGTACATTAAATTCGTGCTCGGGGTTGTAGGCCAGTAACCTGTTTTGTTGGACTCCAAGATCTCATCCCAAGCCCAATAGGCTTTAGGCATCTTGTTCGTCTTACTCACTTCAATCGCTCTGGCCGATACAGCATTAAAGCCAATACCCGGGGGGAGCATCAAACCTTTTTGTGAGCCGGATACAGTCACGTCAGCGCCCCATTTGTCATGCTCATAGTCTGCAGAGCCTAAGCCAGAAACCGTATCAACCAAGAGCAACGCTGGGTGCTTTAGTGAGTCAATCGCTTTACGAACCGCCGCAATATTCGAAGTAACACCAGTAGAGGTTTCGTTATGAACCACACAGACAGCCTTGATTTCATGTCCAGTGTCTTTGCGTAAACGCTCTTCAATCACAGATGCATCAACACCCCAACGCCAAGTGTCTTGTCCTGGCTTACCTACTACCTCAACATTTAAACCAAGACGCTTACCTAAGGCAACCCACAAGTTAGCAAACTGACCGGTTTCATAAAAGAGAACCTTGTCACCGGGATTAAGGACGTTCACTAAAGCGCCTTCCCATGAGCCAGTACCAGAGGCGGAATACACAATCACCGGTTGCTCAGTCTTGAAAATCTTCTTGATGCCATCCAAAACCTTGAGACCGAATGCGCCGAATTCAGGGCCACGGTGATCGATTGTTTGATAGCTAATCGCCCTCAGAATGCGTGGAGGCACTGGACTTGGGCCAGGAATGTGTAAAAAATGACGCCCCGAAAGGTGGTTATCTAGTTTTAGCATGCTGAGTCTCGCTTGGTTTTTGTAGTTAATCTTGCCGGTCAGTGTAAGTCACTTTTTAGAGATTTACAATTTTGTATGCAAAATATTTATAAAATAATCAAAAAATAAGGCATTTACAGCGTTATTTAAGCTTGTAGATGGTTTATAGTCATTATGTATACAAATTTAAGGCATTTCACATGATGCTCACAACGCCAGCAAATACGCAAAACTTGCACGAGGCTATCTTCCTGAAGCTCAGGGCTTTATTGGTAGAGGGCGCCATTACGCCTGGCAGCAAGCTCAATGAACGTGAGCTAGCGGAGCAGCTTAACGTCTCACGCACACCCATTCGTGAGGCTATTAAACGCCTAGCTGCTGATGGACTGGTTGAGTTGATCGCCAACCGCGGTGCCATTGCAGTGCAGCTGACTCGGGACGACATCATTCACACCTTTGATGTAATCGCCAATTTAGAAGGCTTTTCCGGAGAGCTAGCAGCACAAAATATCAGCGATCAAACACTCATCGAGCTCGAAGCACTCCAATACGAAATGATGGCCTCGTATGCCCGCAGAGATTTATCTAGCTACTACCGACTCAACCTCAAGATTCATCAAGCGATTAATCACGCAGCGAACAACCCTGTTCTCAGTCAATTATTTAGCCAAGTCAACGCGCGCATTGAAGCGCTGCGCTTTCGCTCCAATCAAGATGGTGTGAAGTGGGAAAAAGCAGTCGAGGAACATCAAGAAATGTTGGATGCATTAAAAGCACGCGATAGCGTACGGATGCGCAAGGTCATGATGCAGCATGTCATGAATAAACGGGATGTTGTTATTCAATTAGTTGACTCAGAATCTACAGAGAAGGTTGCAGCATGAATAAGCCAGTTGATTTTCCATTGCCAGAATTCGTTGCCAATAGGGCAGAGTTAGCCAAGCGCCTCAAACAAGAAACTGCTGGCGAGGTAATGACCGACACCGCTAGTCGCGGACGCTATGCAACCGATGCATCCATCTATCAAGCGATGCCTGTTGCCGTCTTGGTACCTAAAACTGCCGAAGATATTGCGACAGCTATTCAAATTGCTGCTGATCTAGGTGTTCCCGTTTTACCTCGTGGTGGTGGTACTAGCCAATGTGGTCAAACTACTGGCACAGCGTTGGTGATCGACAACACCAAATACTTTCGCAAGCTCTTGCATGCAGATCCAGCCAAGGCCACAGCAATTGTGGAGCCAGGTATTGTGCTCGATCATCTCAATGCAGCACTCAAGCCACACGGCCTTTGGTACCCAGTAGACGTTTCCACCGGTGGACAAGCCACCATTGGCGGTATGGCTGGTAATAACTCCTGCGGAAGTCGCTCTATTGCTTACGGCAATATGGTGCACAACGTTTTAGGGATCGATGCTTGGCTAGCAAATGGTCAAGTAGCCCAATTTGGAAACTACGCCAATAGCTCCGGCACTGCGAAACAATTGGGTGATTTTGTTAAAGGTCTTGCCGACAAACTCCAACCTGAGATCGAGGCCCACTTTCCCAAAGTAATGCGTCGGGTTGCGGGATACAACCTCGATGTCTTTCATCCACAAAGCGAACTGCCGTATACGCAAGATGGTAGCGTCAATTTAGCGCACCTCTTAGTAGGCAGTGAAGGCACATTAGCGTATTTCAAATCCCTAGAACTCAAGCTAGCGCCATTACCGCAGCACAAAGTGCTTGGGGTAGTGAACTTTTCCAGCTTCTTTAAAGCAATGGATAGCGCGCAGCACATTGTTAAGCTGGGACCTACTGCTGTCGAGTTAGTGGATCGCACTATGATTGACTTAGCACGTCACAACCCCAGCTTCAAGAAAACCATTGAAACTGCACTAATTGATGCAAGTACTCAAACGCCTGGGGCGATTTTGCTAGTCGAGTTTTCTGGCGAGTCACATGCACCCTTGCTCGAAAAAATAAAATCTTTGCAAAACCTCATGGGTGACCTTGGACTTCCAGGCTCAGTGGTTGCTATGCCGGATGCGGGCTTACAAAAGAATTTATGGGAAGTGCGTAAAGCTGGTCTCAACATCATGATGAGTCTCAAGGGGGATGGTAAGCCAGTCAGCTTTATTGAAGACTGCGCAGTGCCCTTAGAGAGTCTTGCTGAATATACCCAAGCATTGACAGATGTATTTTCTAAATACGGATCACGGGGTACCTGGTACGCGCACGCCTCAGTTGGAACCTTGCATGTCCGCCCTATTTTAGATATGCGTCGTGATGGCGCTCAGAAGATGCGTGCAGTAGCTGAGGAAGCTTCAGCCTTGGTTCGCAAATACAAAGGCGCCTATAGCGGTGAACATGGCGATGGTCTTTGCCGAGGTGAATGGATCTCCTGGCAATTTGGACCCAAGATTACCGAAGCGCTTGGAGAAATCAAGCATGCCTTTGACCCCAAGGGATTATTTAATCCTGGAAAGATTGTTAATCCACCAAAGATGGATGATGCAAGCAATTTCCGCTTTCCACCTAACTACAAAATCATTCCGCTGCAGCCTGCTTTAGATTGGTCTGCTTGGAATGTGCAGAACAACCCTGTCACCGAAGAAACCAGCGCACCTGGCACTGGTGGTGATCCTGCAATGGGTTTCTCCAAAGCGGTAGAGATGTGCAATAACAATGGTCACTGTCGTAAGTTTGACGCCGGAGTCATGTGCCCTAGCTATCGCCTGACTCGTGATGAGAAACACCTCACGCGTGGTCGCGCCAACACCTTACGGCTCGCACTTTCCAATCAATTGGATATCCAAGATGGGAGCTCACCCCTTGGTAGCGATGCCATTAAAGAAGTGATGGATTTATGCGTCAGTTGTAAAGCCTGCCGCCGCGAATGTCCTACTGGCGTAGACATGGCCAAGATGAAGATTGAGTTCTTATCGGCTTATAAGAAGCGGACTGGTCACACAATGCGTGATCTCGCTGTTGCCTACTTACCGAAATACGCCCCTATCATCAGCAGTATTCCGGGGCTACCTGCATTACTTAATCTGCGTAATCACATTGCGCCGATTGCCAAACTACAAGAGTGGTTAATGGGGATTTCTGCACAAAGAAGTCTGCCAATCTGGAAAGCGAAGACCTTTTGGAATAATCCAAGTGCAATTGCGCCTTATCAATTTACACCCGCAGAACTGAGTAAATTAGATGCAAATGGCAATAAGGGTGTGGTGTTATTAGCCGATACCTTTAATGCCTATTTTGAGGATGAAAACTTACGTGCAGCTATTCAAGTTTTAACAGCTGCTGGCTATCGTGTTCACATTCCCCAAAAGACCAAAAATTCAAGTGCCAGTTCAGACAATGCAAATACCTGCTCTAAAGAATTTTGCTGTGGTCGTACTTATCTGGCAGCTGGTATGGTGGACAAGGCCAAGGCAAGCCTAGATGAATTAGTAAACCATCTAGCCCCTTTTGCGGAGAACAATATTCCGATCATTGGTCTTGAGCCTTCTTGTCTTTTCACCTTAAAGGATGAAGCATTAGTAATGGGCTTTGGTGAGCGAGCAGTGACTGTCAGTAAGCATGCACAGCTCTTAGAAGAATTTTTAGCCAGTGAGGCTAAGGCAGGCAAGCTCAAGCTGACATTGAAAACGGCATCGCGCCCAGTGTTGTTCCATGGTCACTGCCATCAAAAGGCATTTGCAGCTGTGACACCAGCACTTGAGCTCTTGAAACTCATTCCGAATGCGGAGCCCAAACTCATTGAGTCTTCTTGTTGTGGCATGGCCGGTAGCTTTGGTTATGAGTCGGAACACATTGAAGTATCCAAGCAAATGGCGGAAGCTAGCCTCTTGCCCGCGATTCGTAAAGCGCCAGAGAGTTGGGTCGTTGCTGATGGTACTAGTTGCCGTCATCAGATTGCCGATGGAACGCAAAGAGAAGCTGTGCATATCGCCAAGATCTTGGCAGCCCACCTCTAAGACAGCGCATCAATACTGATTAACGAATAACGCCGTAACCTACCATAAGTAAGGTCCCAGTCAGCAAGGCTGGGACCAATCTTTTAGCGGGATTAGATACCATCACGCCAATCGCTAAAGCACAAATTAGAATACGTACCCATAGAGGTACGGTTGCCATTAAACCCAGTGGCATGACGATCAAGCGTGTTGTGAGTGCAGCTACCATCGCGTAAGTTACAGCAGCTAGCCAGCGAAAGATCTCGCTCTCTTGATTAATACTCTGCGAGAGAAATACCCCGATCGCACGGCAGAAATAAGTACCTAAACAAGCCCCAACCAAAGCGATCCAAAGACCCCAACCGGAAAAAGAATTGCTCATCTGATTTAAGGCATCCATTAGCCAAGCACTCCTGCTTTTTTACGCAAGAAATTTCGATCAATCAAGTAGGCAATGGTTCCAGCTACTAAACCTGAGGTTAACAAGCTCGTGTCGCGATCAATGATGAAAAAGATCGGGCCAAAGATACAACCCAGCAATAGGGCAGTTCGATTAATCCAAGGCTTCACCTCTGTAAAGGTCAACAAGAAGAACAGTGGATTAATAAAAACCAGCCCCAAAGTCACTGCGGCCGGCACCATCCCTGCCAAGTAAAAACCCAAGATCGTTGCTGGAACGGAAATCAACCAGCAGAGCAAACCTAGACCTACAAAATAACTTAAGCGATGTCTAGCTTCAATCGCATGAAACTCTCGCATCGAAATCGCCCATGCAGTCATGGCCAGCAAATGCACCGAAGCATAGAGACTGCGATTGCGATTACTTTGATGCAGCTGCGGAAAGAGTGTCACCGTCATGGTGATAAAGCGTGTAGAGGTTAAGGTCACTGCTAAGGCGATTGCTAGCGCTGATGAGCCGGTAATCGCCATCTCGAGGAGAACGACCTGTCCTGGTAAAGCGAACATGAAAAATGAAGTAGAGGTGGTAAACCACACATCAAAGCCATTGGTTTTACCCATCGCTCCAAAACCCACCATGCCGGCAAAGAGTACCGCTGCAGGTGCACCAGCTGCATCTCGAATCCCGGACCAAAACGCATCACGCGGGTTTTTAAAGCGCTGTACAACAGCCTCTTCTAGCGGGGTTTCGCTAGGATCGCTAGGATCTATGCGAGGCTGGTTGGAAGATGACATAGTTTGATTGTAAAGCTTGTGACTATGTTGACTGACCCAAAGCCCATTGAATATGCTCAGTCACTAAGGGGTCTGTACTCTCCAGCGCTGCGCTGAGGGCATGACGGATAGCGTCCTGCTCTTCTCCGCTAGCCAAGGCGTTACCCAGAGCGACAGCGAGATTGCGACGCCAGCGACTATAGCCAATCCGACGAATGGCGCTACCCTCATGACGCTGATTAAATTGTTCTTCCGTCCAAGACCAGAGTTGCAAGAGACTCGCCTTTCCGAGACCATGACGTTCAGCAAAGTCTGGCAACGCTGTACGTTGCGCAAACTTATTCCAAGGGCAAATGAGTTGGCAGTCATCACATCCATACACACGATTACCCATTGCTCTACGAAACTCCACTGGAATAGCATCGGGATTCTCAATCGTCAGATAGGAGATGCAGCGACGGGCGTCTAATTGGTACGGTGCAGTAATTGCTTGCGTAGGACAAACCTCAATACAAGCTTGGCAAGTGCCGCAATGCGACTCCTGTTCTTGATCAACTGGCAATGGAACATCTACTAAGATCTCGCCCAAAAAGAAGGTGGATCCAGATTCTCGATTGAGCAACAAAGTATGTTTGCCGCGCCAACCCAATCCGGCCTTTCGCGCCAACTCCACCTCCATCAGGGGCGCAGAATCCGTAAACACGCGGTTGCCAAATGCGCCGATCTGCTTTTCGATCATTTGGGCAAACTCTTGCAAACGGTTGCGCATGACTTTGTGATAGTCACGACCACGGGCATATACCGACACTACAGCCTGAGTTGGATCAGCTAAACGTTGCCATTCATCATCAAAATCAATTTTCGGGGAGAGGTAATTCATGGTGACGCAAATGACCCTGACAGTACCTGGTACTAGCAAGCTTGGATCCGAGCGTAATTGAGCATGCCGTGCCATGTATTCCATTTGGCCATGCCGCCCCTCTGCCAGCCACTCATTCAGACGCTCAGTTGCAACGCCAAGATGCGTGTCGGTAATGCGCAAGCCGTCAAAACCTAATTTTTGAGACTGCTCATCCAGCCATTCACGGAGATTGGCATAGTCAACGGGGGCGCAGTCAACGGAGCTGGGTATTTGGGAAGAAGTCATCAGGAAATCAAGAATACAGAATGTAGCTTAATAATTGAATAAACTAGGCAAATGGCTCAGAATTCATTTACTCAACATTGTAGGCAGGAAGCAGACACCACTGCTTTGGCGCAACAGCTTGCCATGACCATGAGCCATTTTTTTCAAGCAAACCCAGGTGCCCATCTTAATATCTCCCTAGAAGGTGATCTTGGTGCCGGCAAGACTACCTTTGCACGTTACCTCATTCAGGGCTTGGGATATGACGGCAGGGTCAAGAGTCCGACCTACAGCTTATGTGAGCTTTACCCAATACAAATAAAGACTGACCATCCAGATAGCGCAGTCAGCATCACAGCACATCACTTTGACCTCTACCGCATGAGGGATCCGCTGGAGTGGCAAGAAGCAGGATTTGTGGAGCATTTTGATGAGCCTGGCTTCTGTTTAGTGGAGTGGCCAGAAAAAGCAGAAGGTACCCTCCCCGCTTTTGATATTGAAATTCATTTAATCGCTGGTGAAGCGGAGTGCGATAGGCAGATCGAGCTTAAAGCGATCTCTGATCATGGGGTAGCAGTCTTAGAGAGTCTTCGGCCCCAATAGCGATGAGTAAAACCGCCATCAATTCCTCCAGAAGAAAACATCTCCAGACTTCGGCAAAGATGCTGGGTTTCATCCTCTTCTTTTCTGAAATGGATATTGCTTGGGGAGCAAAGATTCTCGGTGTACGTATTTGGCCGGCCGAGGACTACACACGCATTACCCTCGAATCCGATAAAGCACTCCCGATTACCCAGCAACTCCTCACTAATCCTGATCGTTTGGTTGTCGATGTTCAGGGCATGGAACTCAATGCCACATTAAAAGACTTAGTCGCTAAAGTGAAGTCGAATGACCCCTATGTGTCACAGATTCGAGTGGGGCAGTTTCAACCTGGCACGGTGCGCCTAGTATTTGATCTCAAGGAACCCGTAAAGCCGCAGCTTTTCACACTCGATCCCGTTGCAGAGTATCAATATCGGATGGTGCTCGATCTCTACCCCGCTACGCCACCAGATCCTTTGATGGAGTTGGTCAAGAGTAGTGCCCGCAAAGAAAGCGCCTTAGATAAAGCCAATGAAGAAATCGATCTAATTGCACAGTTCGCGACAAAAAAAGAAAAGGATGCCCCCAGGGCACCAGTAGCGCAAGCCATCCCAGATGTAAAAGAAGCTTCAACAAAAGCGAAGCAGAGGCGCCTCATCACCATTGCCATCGATGCAGGCCATGGTGGAGAAGATCCCGGCGCTATAGGAGCGATGGGGTCTAAAGAAAAGCATATCGTGCTTTCTATTGCCAAGCGTTTACACGACAAGATTGAGAACGATCCATTTATGCGACCATTTCTGACAAGAGATGGTGACTATTTTGTTCCTCTTCACACCAGAGTACAAAAAGCACGTCGAGTTCAAGCAGATTTGTTTGTGTCGATTCATGCAGATGCTTTTATCGAACCCAGAGCCAAGGGTGCCTCGGTCTTTGCTTTATCTCAGATGGGTGCCAGTAGTACGACAGCACGCTGGATGGCCAATAAAGAAAATTCTTCGGATTTGATTGGCGGAATCAATATCAAGACTCAAGACAAGCAAGTAGCCAATCTATTACTAGACATGTCGACTACTGCCCAAATCAAAGACTCACTTCAAGTGGGCACTTCCATCCTCAAACAAATCAGTGGATTTGCACCCTTACACAAAGCAAAAGTCGAGCAAGCCAGCTTTGCCGTTCTCAGGGCTCCAGATATTCCATCCATCTTGGTGGAGACTGCCTTTATTAGCAACCCTCAGGAAGAGGCACGCCTCAATGACGATGCTTACCAAGACCGCATTGCTGAAGCAATCATGAGGGGAATTAAGGACTATTTCTCTAAAAACCCACCCGTTGCTAGACGCGCAAACGCGTAGCGCTCTTGTAAGTACAAGGGCTTGAAGGCAGACACCTACAGACCCGGGAGTGCCCATAAACTTCTTGCTATAATCTTCTTTTTACTGGGTCGGTAGCTCAGTCGGTAGAGCAGCGGACTTTTAATCCGTTGGTCGCGAGTTCGAATCTCGCCCGACCCACCAAGCATTACAAGGGCTTAGATTAATTTCTAGGCCTTTTTTGTTTGTAGGTTTTACTCTGGGTAACATTGGGGTAACTTCTGCATGAGATATTTCTTATTGTTTCCTACAATAGAACACAAGCCACTCGGGATCTATTTTCTGGGGCGGGTTATTAGTTTTTGGCTTTACCCCATAAAAAGTTGGTAGCGAGAGCTTATCTACTGCTAATCCTACTACACCACCTAGTGTAGATTTAACCTGTATGTAGCATACAGCCTCTTGCGTCTTCGGATAATATTTATACTCAGTCACATCCTTATACGATGTTGGCAAATCCCATCGCTCTCCCTTTGAATTTTGTACCCATTTAATTTCGAACCTTGTCCTAGAGAGCATGCCCTCCTCTACACCATAGATTTTGTCGACCGCAACATAATCAGCCATAGCCTGAGAGCAAACCATGAACGATAAGCACGCAAGGTAAATAGATGTAATTAGTCTAATCATTTCTTTAAACCATCTCTATCCTGTAAAAAGCTAGCTAAATGCTTAATTAAACAAGGTAAAACATCGCTAACTCATCGCACAATAACAATATAGATTCATTCAAACAACGCACTTATTGCTGGGGTTTATTGACTGCAAAAATTGCTATACCAAAAGAAAACAACAAGGGGAGAACTATTGCATTAATGGCTGCCTCCTGATTGGATCCAGAACCTAAGCCAAATAAAAGCCTAGTGATGGCGGACAAAAATGCAATGAGAATTACATACAGAATAATTTGCAGCAAATTTAACTGAGCTTTCCCACGAAATTTAAGAGCCAAATAAACGCACACCCAAACTAATAAGGAAGGAAATAATTGCTCAAGAAAAAGATGAATTAAAGGAGTCATAGGTAACCAAGTCTTCTAAGTTTTATATGTTTGTAGACTATATTCCGTGGACTGTCAATCCACATAACGCCATATTCGAGGGGTGAGAAACTCCTACTCCCAGTCAAAGAAGCTTATAGCTATTGTTGCCAAGGCTGAGAGAACGCGACTTGGACTTTCTCAGGAAGCATTTGCTGATGCCTGTGGAATTGATAGGACGTATGCCAGTCAGATTGAGAGGGGGATCGCCAACCCCTCCCTAGAGGTACTTTGCAGGATTGCTGATGCACTTGAAATCTCTGTGACAGATTTACTCGGCAAGCACCCCAGCTAAGCAACTAACAAAAGTAAAAAGAACATGAAACCTACAGAGCATAGGTTTTGTAATCCTTAATGACTGGCCTTGGGGTTACGATACCAATGATTTCAGCTAGATCCATAGGGTCCCTTGATACCAGCTGGACAAGTTCATTTTGAACTGCACTATCTCGCATACTTTCCTCATTGACAGAGAGTAGGCCAACAATTTCGGTGGCTATCTTCATGCGATATTCCGAGGGATAACGCACTGTAGGACGTGGCTTAGTAAGTCCAAAAAAGACCCCAACATTCTCATAGAAATGTTCATGCATAGCCCTCATTTTTGTGCGGTTCCCATAAAGTTTCGATCCTTGAAGGCTGGAATTGACCAGTGGAATAAGAATAATGTGGCAATGGGGACAAGCTTCATCTCTATGAACAATTGCGCTTAACACGTAAATTCCGAAATACTTCCTGCACCACTCAATACAACTATTAAAAAACTCTTCTTCATTGAGTTTATGACCATTAGGTAAGCTAAAGACGGCTTCGATTCCCAGAACTGCATCTCTTCGAATCTTTCTGAGTAGATTAGCTGACTTGATGACTGCATCATACTCAAGCTTAACTTCAGAAGAGGTGTCATGGCCTACAAGAATTTGATTCTCTCGCGTTCTCATGGGGTCAATCTTGCCAATCTTAGTTCTTTCTGCAGGAATTTCCCTAAGGTTATGCATGGAAGCCATCTTAATTTTTGTTGGACCCTTTAGCCTTGCAAGACACAGTACAGGGGCTATGCTTTTATGAGGATGGTTAATGATTGATTCAACCATTTAAACCCCCAGCATTGCAAACATTGCGATCAATAAATTCACATAGATCGCTCATGCGGTATCTAATCTTACGACCGATTCTGATGAAGGGTAATGGATATCTATTGGTTGCCCTCCATACATCAAGGGTATGAGGAGATACATCCAATATCTTTGCTGCTTGCTTTGTGTCTATGAGTACAACGTTGTTATCAATCAATTAAATCTCCTTTGAACAACTGAGTAATTGGCTCTCGAAGAAATTTCGTGAATCTCAGTTATGAAAAGGAATTTAGTCCATCAATAAAATACTTTCAACTTAGCATTTAGATATAACTTATGAAGCACTAAGATGCTTTGTAGTGCTTTAAATTAATCTAAGAAGTTTTAAGCTGCACTGTGAACGAAAAATATTTTTAACTTCATGCCTCCCCGTGTTGTTTATTAGCACTGGTTCCTAATACCCCTAGTGATACATCCGATTGGTCCCTATGGGGGGTGTCTGCATTGTCATTGCTTTGGTTGCATCTGATGTAGATACCCTGACAGGATCCATATCCATGCGTGCATAAATCTGTGTTGAAGCAGGGCTTTGGTGATTTAAGCTTTTCCCGATAATCAAAGGTGAGACTCCGTTGATGGCCTGCCAACTTCCATAAGTTCTCCTTAGATCATGCATCCACAGATCTTCCATTTTCCAAATGTTGATATCAATTTTTAGCCTTTCACTAACATCACATAGCTTTGTATAGGCCGCACTAGGACTGTCCTTTAGCATGCTATTCAAAACCGCCTCCTCCTGAAGGCTAAGATGGTTCCGAGACTTTAAGTAGCTCATACCATTAAGGCAATTTGCTCTCATTTTTATTCTTACCCACCCCTTCTTTGGCTCCATTAGGTGACCATACTTACCAGCACTAGGAAATACATAGTTTGATGATTGATTCGTAGATCGAGGAGAGAGAATGCCGATAGCCTCTGGAGTAAGCGGGATGGTTTGAGACATGCCATTCTTTGTTCGTTTGATATTCCATAACCGATTCGAAAAGTCTATGTCTGACCAGCGCATCGATAAAACATTCGAACGCCTTGCTCCAGTAAACAGTGATACGAGGACATAGTCCCTGATGATTACGTTTTCCTCCAACTGTGTAGCACTTAAAAAGGCTGCCATTTCATTGGGAAGAATGTACCTCTCTCTTGACTTCTCTTTATTTTTTCTAATGCCAGAGGCAGGATTCAGGGTGTAATAACCCCGATCGATTGCCCAGCTAAATACTGCTGAGATTAAGGCAATGGTTCTATTGGCCGTAACCCCATGACCACTTGCCGTTATAGAGGAGTGAATAGATCCAATGTCACCCCTGTCTATTTCTGCAAGCTTCTTGTTACCAAGGGGGGCTTTCAAATACTTGATGTATTTCTGCCGATCTGAACTATGCGTGATCTTATTGGGAATGGAGTGTTCCTTATAAAAAAGCTCAAATAGATCGGCAAATGTCATCTGCGATCGCTTAATTTTTAAGCCTTCAGCCACACTCACCCCATTAGAAAGCATTGAAACGATTTCTAAGGCCTTATTACGGGCCTGTTCAACTGTGGTGCTTGGGTATTCCCCGATAGTAATTCGTTGCGTCCTACCGTTTTTAACGCGTTTGTGTACAGAAAATACTATCCGACCCTTTTGGTTTATTCGCAAACACAGTCCCCTCACACCCGTATCTCTGTATTCAATCCGACCACCCAATGCGGCAGGCTCTAGCATGTCAATAGTATTTTTAGTGAATCTAAACTCTCTACTTTTCATTATGTATCTCTCCTGTGGGTAACGTGTGGGTAACAAAGTACATGCAATTGCGTGATTGCGTATGCATCTGGGTGAATACTTGATTTGCTTTGAAGCCTTTTTGATAAAGGCTGAGATGACTTGATGCATCATCATGAACAATGCTGAATAGATTGAACACGTGACTTTTAATCCGTTGGTCGCGAGTTCGAATCTCGCCCGACCCACCAGTATCTATAAGCCCCACAGGTTAACGCCTGCGGGGCTTTCTCTTTATATTCACCTTTATATTCACCAAATGGTGAATATATTAGAAAACATACCTGATTTTCTCAAGTGCAATAAGCTCATAGAATTGATCATCGAGTGGTTAGACTGAAATAGCGTAACTCAGATAGTCAAAATAAAAAGGTGGGTAAATAAACTTTCTACACTCAAATAGCCAACCGTCCCAAATCAAATAAAGGCTCAAGCAATGGGATTACGCTTTCAAAAACGGATTACCTTATTTAAGGGACTCACGATCAATCTGAGTAAGACTGGTGCGAGCGTTAGCGTTGGACCACGTGGCGCCAAACTGAATATCCGCGGTGACAAAGTTACCGGGAATATCGGAATACCAGGAACAGGCATCAGTTATCGACAGCGCTTAGATAGCCAACAAAGCTCTGAGCAATCTGCTCATGTAGAGCCTCTTCAAGAACATCATCAATTACCATCTGAGGATAAGACATACCGCAGAGAATTAAGCTGGAGGGTGTTTGGGTTGATTAGCTTCGCGGGATTTGCTTATGTCACCTACCTACTGATAACAAGGTAATGACATTTTGGCGATGGAAACTAAAGACCCCGCAGGGCAATCTGAAAAGCACCCACTTAAGTGAGACTCGCTCCAGCCGTTTACGGGGTATTAGCAATGGAGTTGTATCACTAATTCCCCATGCCCATTGCTGGACTGTTCCCTCTTATTCCGATGTGATAGGCGGGTTTAGTTTTGCGCCCGACGGAGACAATTTCATAATAAAAGGGGCGATTCATTGCGAGAGAGCAAAGCCCTTTTCCCTCTTGGTCGTAATTCACGCCTGCGGTTTGAACGAAGGGCTCTACATAGAAGGTGGCAGTTTCGCCCGTGTCGAATTGGGCAACCTTGATGCTCTCTATCCAAAGTTCCAAGTAACAACCGCCCCCCAAAAATCCCTCATCCCTAGTTACGCTAAGTGGATAGGTTCGTTTTTCGTCAGGGATTTGGTATGCCAATAAGCGATCTTTGGGTACCGGCTTAGCATCCTTAGATGAAATATTCGTAGCGCAGCCTGTCGCCATTAACACTAATAAAAAAGTTGGAATAAGTGATCTTTTCAAAATAAGGTCCTTTGCATGCGTAGGTGGCATCCTATTTTTTTAGACAATGTTGTTAATACTATGCCTTATTAACCCGATAAAACGATGATGCCTATGTTTGCCGTTAGTAAAAGTTCAAACTGACATAAGATTATCTGACACCCCCTTATTCAAGGGGTGTCATACATAAAGATCTTAGTTAAGAATGATTTGAAAATATGGATAACTAATAAATCCTTTTGCTTTTCCTGCTCAAGTATTTGTAAGCAAATCTTCTCTTTACTACGAAGCCTTTGTTTGCTCCGCCCGCTGAGTGTAAGCAAGGGGTTGGGTGGATAGAAAGGCGATAGGGGAAAGAAAAGAGCCGCACATGGCGGCTCTGCATTTGGTGCATTTTTCGGCTTGTTAGCGTTCAAAGCACATATCCCAATCTACTAGCTTCTTAGTGTAGTCTATCTTTATATATATTCTGTAAATTTTATAAATTATTTAAATATTTTGGAGATCTAAATGCTACCTAAATTAAGATATAGACTGGCATTAGATCTCGGCACCAGCTCGATTGGCTGGTGCCTACTAAAAATTAATCCAGATTACCAACCCCAAGCCATTATCAAAATGGGTGTTCGGATATTCTCTGATGGCAGAAACCCTAAAGACGGGTCTTCCTTGGCAGTTACTAGACGTGAAGCAAGGCAAATGCGTAGAAGACGAGATCGACTTCTAAAGCGTAAAGCCCGCTTAATTGATTCACTTATTAAACATGGGTTCTTTCCAAAATCTCCTGAAGAACGTCATGCTAGTGTGACCTTAGACCCCTATTTGTTACGTAGAAAAGGGTTGTATGAGACTCTTTCTGCCAGTGAATTTGCCAGAGCCCTCTTCCATCTTAATCAGCGCCGTGGCTTTTTAAGTAATCGCAAGACCGACAAAAAAGATAATGATAGCGGCGCTCTTAAACAGGCCATCATCAAATTACGTAAAAAATTAGAGGAAGAGCAATGCCAGACTTTGGGTGAATGGCTGGCTAAACGTCATGAACAAGGGCTAAGTGTCAGAGCTAGATTGCGCGGTAAAACCCAAAAAGATAAGGCATACGACTTTTATGCTGACCGCGCCATGATTGAGCATGAGTTCGATACCCTTTGGGAAAAACAAAGAGTATTCAATGCCATGTTATTTAATGAAGCTGCAAGATTAGAACTAAAGGATGTACTACTATTCCAACGCAATCTAAAGCCTGTGAGACCTGGCCGCTGCACATTAATACCTGAAGAAGAGCGTGCTCCCCTCGCCTTACCAAGCACGCAGTTATTTAGAATTTATCAAGAGGTAAACAACCTCCGGATTCTGTCTGAACAGTTGGCGGAGGCTGAGTTAAGTAAGGGACAAAGAGATCAGATTGTTTCATTACTCAATCTAAAGAGCCGGGTTACCTTCAAAGGAATATCTAAGGCGCTTAAACTTTCGTCTGGATCTTCATTTAACCTTGAAGATGTCAAGCGGGAATTCCTAAAAGGTAATAGCACCACGGCAATTTTGTCAAAAGATGATCTTTTTGGTGATTCTTGGCATGAATTGAATCTTTTAGAGCAGGATACAATAGTTAGCCGACTTTTAAACGACCCTAGCGAACAGAAAGTTATCGCTTGGTTAATGAATAAATTTACTTTAGACGAATCCACAGCAGAAAGAATTGCTAATGCCTCTTTACCCGAGGGCTACGGAAGCCTTAGTAAGGCTGCACTAGACAAAATCCTTCCTCAATTAATGGGCGAAGTTGTTACTTATGACAAGGCAGTGGTAGCAGCTGGCTTTGACTCTCATAGCGCCCTTTCACATTCCCAGTCAACCGGTGAAATTATGGAGTCTTTGCCATATTACGGCGATCCATTGCGTCGGCATGTCGCTTTTGCCAAAGATAACCCTCGCAATAATGAGGAGCGCTTTGGAAAAATTGCCAATCCAACTGTACATATTGGGTTAAATGAACTTCGTAAAGTTGTTAATGCCTTAATTAAGCGATATGGACATCCGAGCGAAGTAATCGTTGAGGTCACCAGAGATTTAAAGCTCAGCCGAGAAAAGAAGAAAGAGATTGAGCGCGATCAAAAAGACAGGCAAGACTTTAATGAAAAATTAGTTATCGAAGCGTGTGGCGTTTTAAATCTAAACCCCGATAATTTGGATCGCTCGAAGCGAAGAGAGTTATCGCAAAAAATGCAACTCTGGTATGAGCTGAACCCTCATGATGTTACTAATCGGTGCTGTCCATACACGGGCGAGCAATTAAACATCTCAAAACTACTGTCTAGCGAAGTGGAGATTGAGCATATTCTGCCGTACTCGAGAACATTGGATGATTCGCTAAATAATAAAACAGTCTGTATCAGTCGCGCCAACCGAATTAAGGGTAACGATACGCCCTATGAGGCTTTTGGTGCTAAGACAGAGCCAGGTTATGACTATGAGTCAATAGTGCATCGAGCTTCACTCATGTCTAAAAATAAGGGGAAGCGCTTTACTGAAGATGGGTACCAGCGCTGGCTAAAAGAAGATAAGGATTTTCTAGCTAGAGCATTAAACGATACAGCTTACTTATCCAAAATAGCTAAGGAGTACTTATCGCTTATTTGCCCACCAAACCGGGTCAGAGCCATTCCAGGGAGAATGACTGCCCTGCTTAGAGGAACATTCGGCTTGAACCAATTACTCTCTAGCGATAGCTCTAAAAACCGTGACGACCACCGTCACCATGCGTTAGATGCCGCAGTGATAGGTGTTACTGACCAAGGTCTATTACAACGGTTTTCGCAAGCCAGTGCCAATGCAAGAAGTATGCAGTTGGATAGACTTGTCGAAAATATGCCTCTACCTTGGGATACCTATAGAGAGCATGTTGAAAGAGGACTCTCGAACATTGTTGTTAGCCATAAACCCGATCACGGTTACCGGGGGGCTATGCATGAAGAGACTGCTTGGGGTCTTCGGAGCGATGGCGTGGCCACCAGAAGAATTCATGAAGAAGGTAGCGATCATCGAATTCGTGAATTTGCTAATAAAAAATTAGTAGAAATTAGCAGTACTAAAAATCCAGATAGGCATGGCCTTGATAGTAATGGAGAACCTGCCCCATATAAAGGCTATGTAGGTGGTAGCAATTATTGTTTAGAAATATGCCGAGATGAGACAGGCAAATGGCATGGAGACGTTATTAGTACTTATGAAGCCTACCAAGTGATTCGCAAACTAGGCGAAGCGGAAGGTGCAAAAAAATTAAGCCACTCAACCTTAAGTCAAACAGATAAGCCACTGGTAATGCGCTTGATGATGAATGACTATTTAAGGATAAAAATCGATGGCATCAGTAAGATAATGCGTGTAGTAAAGATCGCGGGAAATGGACAGATTTCCTTGGCGCTACATCGAGAGGCTAATGTTGACGCCAGAAACAGGGATAAATTAAATACTTTTAGCTATATCTCTAAAATGGCTGGCTCATTGAAGACTGCGGAAGGTTATAAGATTACCGTTTCTCCGATTGGTGAAGTAAGTAGCCAATTCCGTTAGAGCCAGATTGTGCTTAATCGAATCGTTGAAATCGCCGAAGACCAGCGATACCTTTCGGTGTTACGAGGATTCATGGTTATTGAAAGTACAGGTGTCGAGCGAAGGGAATTAGGCCGGATCCCTTTAGATGATATTGGGGCAGTAATTGCAAATGCACACGGCTTAAGTTACACAAATAATTTGCTAGTTGCTTTGGCTGAGCGTGGAGCACCATTTGTTTTATGCGGGTCAAACCATAATGTTGTTGGGATGCTATTTTCTGTGGACGGAAATCATCACCAAGCCAAACGCTTTGACGCGCAAATTAGAATTAGTAAGCCGATTAGAGATAGGCTATGGGCTGATGTTATTAAGTCAAAATTAGCCTGGCAAGCCGCCGTTTTAGAACGGGTCGGCTCACCTTCTGCACCCCTAAAATCCTTAGTCGGAAAAGTAAAATCTGGAGATTTTGAAAATATCGAGGCTCAGGGTGCAAGGCGCTACTGGACTCTTTTATTTGGCCCTTCTTTTAGGCGAAATCAGGAGGCTCAAGGCGCTAATGCGATGTTGAATTATGGATATACAGTATTAAGAGCTATGACCGCGCGTGCTGTGGTCGCTGCCGGCTTGCATCCTACACTTGGCCTTCACCATAGCAATGAAAGCAATCCAATGAGGCTGGTAGATGATTTAATGGAGCCCTTTAGGCCAGTCATTGATTTTAAAGTTTGGCAATTATGTCAAAAAGGCAAGATGGAGATTAATGCTATCGTCAAAAGAGAAATTGTGTTGACAATGTTTGTAGATATTGAAACGAAAGATGGTATTTCTCCATTATCGGTTTGTATTCAAAAAGCCGCGACATCACTTGCGCAAATATATTTAGGCGAAGAAAAAAAGCTTTACTTACCCACTATATTTCCTTCTATAGAGGAATTTATGGGCGACGATGAACCCTAACCATGTTATCAAGCTATCGAATCATGTGGATATTTGTGATGTTTGATTTACCAGTAGTTGAAAAGAGTGAGCGTAAAGCTGCATCTGATTTTAGAAATGGGCTGCTGGATATTGGTTTTGAAATGGCTCAGTTTTCTGTATACATGCGATTTTGTTCCAGCACTGGACAAGTAGAGACTCTCGCCAATAGGGTTGAGGCATCTCTACCAGAGGGTGGCAAAGTAAGTGTTTTACAATTTACCGACAAACAATATGAAAGGATTATCTCTTTCAATGGTAAGTCTAAATTATCTAAAAATAAGTCCCCAGATCAGTATGATTTGTTCTAAAAAAACTGTAATTTTAGTTGCTAAAAAAGCGAT